>JAJXTL010000085.1 GCA_021783855.1 Pseudomonadota bacterium | reverse complement strand
CGATCCCATCGCGCTCGCCGCGATCGTATCCCCCGCCCTGTATTTCCTGATTTTCAGGCCGATGCGCAATCAGCAAGCCGAACTCGAACGGAAAAACGTCGAGTTGCGCGGCAAAGATCAATTGAGTACATTAATCGAAGCCATTCCCGATACGGTCTTGTTCAAGGACGGGGAGTCTCGCTGGCAGATCGTCAATGAGCCTGCCAGACAAATGTTCAAATTGCACCCTCTTCCCTGGCGGGGTAAAACCGACATGGAATTGGCGGCTCTGCAACCTGAATTCAGCGCAGCGTATGAAGGATGTCGGTTGACCGATGAAAATGCCTGGCAGGCAGGACACTTGCTGGTGGACGAAGAAAGCTTTGCAGTTGAAGAGGGTCGATGCGTGATCTTGGAGACGCGCAAGGTGCCGATGTTCGACGAGGCGGGGCGACGCAAGGGATTGGTGGTCATCGGACGCGACATCACCGAGCGCAAACGTCTCGATGAAATCCTGAAAGAAAGCCTTGAGCGATTTCGCCAGCTTTCCGAAAACATCCGTGAGGTATTCTGGATGACCGACCCTGCCAAGGGCGAGATGCTCTACATCAGCCCGGCTTATGAAACGATCTGGGGTAGAACGGTGGCGGCGCTCTACGCATCCCCGCAAGACTGGCTGAACGCCATTCATGTCGAGGATCGGCAGCGCGTCCTGCAAGCGGCGATGAGCAAGCAGGTTGCAGGCCTGTACGATGAGGAATACCGCATTATCCGCCCCGATGGCGGCGTGCGCTGGATACATGACCAGGCATTTCCGGTGCGCGACGGCGATGGACAGGTTTATCGTGTTGCCGGCGTGGCCGAAGACATCACCGAGCGCAAGGCGTCCGATGCGCGCATCGAACGCCTGACGAAACTCTACAGGGCGCTCAGCGAAATCAATCAGGCCATCGTGCGGATGGATGACGAGCCCGCGCTGTTTCCGCTGTTGTGCCGGACGGCGGTGGAGTTCGGCGGCTTGGAGATGACCTGGATCGGCCAGTTGAACGAGGCCAATGGCCTGATCGAGCCGGTGGCAAACTATGGCAACGGGGTCGAATATCTGGACGGCATCTTGATTTCTTCGAGAGAAGAGTCGCCGGAAGGGCGAGGCCCGGCTGGAACCGCATTCCGCGAGAACCGCACCGTGATCGTCAACGACTTTCAGGCGAACGATACCACGGCGCCATGGCATGAGCTTGCGCTGCGCTACGATTTCAGATCGAGCGGGTCCTTCCCGATTCCCCGTGCAGGCGCCCCGTTTGCCGTGTTCGTCGTTTACCATGCGCATGTCGGCGCATTCGATGCCGAAATGATCGAGCTGCTGAATGAAATGTCGTCCGACATCTCGTTTGCGCTGGATAGCTTCGACCGGGAAAGGGAACGCAGACAGGCGCAGAAAGCGCTCCTTTCCAGCGAACGCCATTTCCGCGCCTATTTCGAGCGTTCCATGGTGGGGATGGCCGCGACCAGTCCGGAAAAAGGCTGGCTGGAGGTTAACGATGCCTTGTGCGAAATGCTGGGTTATTCGCGCGAAGAATTGACGCGCATGACCTGGGCCGAACTGACTCATCCGGACGACCTTGCCGCCAACAAACTCGTGTTCAGCCAGGCACTGCGCGGCGAGATCGATGGATTTACCATAGACAAGCGCTTCATCCGCAAGGACGGCATGACCGTTTATGTTCGTCTCGCCGCGCGAGTCTTGCGCAAGGCAGATGGCAGCTTCGACTACATCGTTGCGCTGATCGAGAACATTACGGGACGCAAGCAGGCCGAACAGGAGCTGCGCATCGCCGCCACGGCTTTCGAGACAGAGGAAGGCATCATGATTACCGACCTCGATCAGCGCATTCTCCGGGTCAACCGGGCCTTCACCCGTTTGACCGGCTACAGCGCCACGGAGGCGATAGGCCGAACTCCCGCCCTGCTCCATTCCGGACGACAGGATGCAGAATTCTACCGCAACCTGTGGGATACCGTCACCCGCGACAAATACTGGCAGGGAGAGATCTGGAACCGGCGCAAGAGCGGCGAGGTTTACCCGGAATGGCTGACCATTACCGCCGTTTCCGATGCTGATGGACAGGTTGCGCATTATGTCGGGGTATTTTCCGATATTTCGCTGCGCAAAGCCTCGGATGAAAAAATACACCAGCTTGCCTTCTACGATACGGTAACCGGCCTGCCCAACCGGAGCCTGCTCCAGGATCGTCTTTATCAGACGATCAATCAAGCTCGCCGTCATTCGGGTAAGGCGGCCGTGCTGTTTCTCGATCTGGACAACTTCAAGGTGCTCAACGACAGTCTCGGCCACCAGTATGGCGACATGCTGCTGAAGGGGGTCGCATCCCGTCTGGTCGAAAACCTGCGCAAAGAGGATACCGTAGCAAGACAGGGAGGCGACGAGTTCGTCGTCATCCTGCCAGAAATGGGCAAGGAAGAGGATGTCACACTGATTGTCGACAAATTGCTCGAAATGCTGTCTTCTTCTTTCGAGTGCAACGGGCATCAAATTTTCATCTCTGCAAGCATCGGGATCGCCGTTTATCCCGGCAACGGCGAAGATGAAGCCGCTCTGCTCAGAAATGCCGAGTCGGCGATGTATCGCGCCAAGGAGCGGGGAAGGAACTGCTTCCAGTTTTTCACCCCGGAAATGAATGAACTTGCAATGGAACGCCATGCGATCGAAAACGGTTTCAGACGCGCGCTGGAACAGGGCGAGTTTGTGCTTCATTACCAGCCCCAGGTCGATTTGCAGAGCGGACAAATGTTCAGTGTGGAGGCTCTGGTTCGCTGGCAACATCCTGAAATGGGACTGATCGCTCCGTCGCGTTTCATTGCAGTCGCCGAAGAGACGGGCCTCATCGTCCCATTGGGCAAATGGGTGATGCAGACGGCCTGTTTGCAGGTCAAGGCATGGCATGAAATGGGGTTCGATATCGGCGTGGCGGTGAATTTGTCGATCCGCCAGTTCAGAGATAATGAACTGCTGGAAACGGTGAAGGAAGCGCTGAAGATTTCCGGGATCGAGGCCAGGCATCTGGAGCTTGAGCTCACGGAAAGCATTTTGATCCAGGATACTGAACAGGTACTATCTTTGCTGCGGGAATTGAAAGCGCTGGGCGTGCAGCTGTCCATCGATGACTTCGGCACAGGCTATTCGTCCCTCGGCTATCTCAAGCGTCTCCCACTCGACCGGATCAAGATCGATCAATCTTTCGTAAGAGATATCACCACCGATCCCGAGGATATGGTCATCGTCGAGGCCATCATTTCCATGGCGCACAGTCTGAGACTCAGGGTAATTGCTGAAGGTGTGGAAACGCTCGAACAACAAATGTTTCTGCACGCCCGTAAATGCGACGAAATCCAGGGTTATTATTTTTCCAGACCGCTGCCCGGCAGCGACATCACGGCTATACTGCAATCCGGGCGCAAGCTGGAATGTGTCGGAGGAGATGAAGGGAAGCAGACGCTTTTGCTGCTGGACGACGAGGAGAATATCCTGAATGCGCTCGTCAGGCTGCTGCGCCGGGACGGTTACCGGATACTGAAGACGACGAGCGCAAATGAGGCGCTCGCCATGTTGGCCACCCACAGTGTCGGCGTTATCGTTTCAGACCAACGCATGCCTGAAATGAGCGGGGTGGATTTCCTGAGGCGTGCCAAACAGCTGCATCCGGCCAGCATTCGAATCGTTCTCTCCGGGTATACCGACCTGAATTCAGTGACCGAAGCGATCAATGAAGGCGCGGTATACAAATTTCTCACCAAACCTTGGGAAGACGATCTGCTGCGCACCAATATTTCAGAAGCATTCCAGCGTTATGAAATGCGGCGTGATCTCGATCGGACTGTGGCCGAACTTGCGTCGGCCAACCAGGAGCTGTCTCGCGCCAAGCTGATGCTCGAAAAGACGGTGGACGAAAAGACGCTCGAAGCGTTGCACAACATGGATATTCTGAAAGTTTCGCAGGAAGTGCTGGAATGTCTTCCTGTCGGGGTGCTCGGCGTGGATGAGGATGGCATGATCGTCCTGTCGAACAGGACTGCGGAGCGGGTTTTCGGCTCAGGTTTGTTGGGCAGCTGGGTGAGCGAAAGATTGCCGGTTGTTCTTTCCGATTGCATCCGTAAAGCCTACGAGGAAGGAGAGTGCAATATCCCGGGATGTCAAATGCCCGGAGGGGGAATTGCGGACTGCTGGTGCCATACACTCGGTGCGTCCTCCCAGGCGAAAGGCGTCGTGCTGGTGTTTGCTCCCTAGGTTGTGAGATCATGATTCGAGTTACGACGGTTGCCCTTGAAGAAGTCAAGGCAGGAATGAGGTTGGCAGCTTCTGTATATGATCCGGCAGGAAAAATCCTGCTGGCTAAAAATGCTGAACTGAGCGCAAGCATGATCGCATCGTTGGCAAGACGGGAAATCGCCCATGTCCAGGTCGAAGTGGAAGCGTATCTTTCCGAGAACGATATTGCCTTGCAAAAAGAACAGATGCTTGGCCGGATTGAGCATCTGTTCCGTAAAAGCGGCGATGCTCCACTGATGGACAAATTGCTCGAGAACGTGCTCGAATACCGGCTGGAGGCGTTTAAATGACCCCTCTTGCCATGGAGCAAATGCTAGAGCATCTGAAGCAGCTTCCCTCTCTTTCGGTGGTGCTGGTTGAGTTGCTGGAGAGCTTCGAAAAAGAGAATCTGGATATGCCGCAACTGGTAGCCAGGATAGCTCGGGATCAGGGACTCTCTGCGCGCGTATTGCGTGTGGCTAATTCCGCGTTCTACGGCTTTTCCTCGCGCATCGGTTCAATCAACGAAGCGGTGGTCGTGCTCGGATTCAACGGCGTGCGCGCCCTGGCGGTAGCAGGCGGGGTTATCGGGCAGTTTTCGTCTGTCGACAAGGGCGAATTCGACCGTCTCGCTTTCTGGCGTCACGGCATCGGCACGGCGGTTTGCGCCAGGGTGCTTGCCGAGCGCTCTAGTGGCAGCCCGGAAATTGCATTTACTGCCGGTTTACTGCACGATATTGGCAAGCTGGTGTTGGATATGTATTACCACGAAGCTTTCAGCGATGCACTCAGGTATTGCACAGCGGAAGATTGTGAAATGCAGGAAGCGGAGAAGAAAATAATCGGGATCGATCATTCGGAGATCGGCTACGCGGTAGCAAAACACTGGAAATTTCCACTTGCGCTGCAGAATGCGATTCGCGATCACCACTCCCCCGACGGCGAGCCGTTGACCGATGTGATCCATCTGGCCAACATACTGTGCCATGCGCTCGATATCGGCAACTCGGGCTACGATCTGATTCCCGCGATCGCCCCTTCCGCATGGGAAAGACTCGACATGGACTGGGCGGATTTGAGGGAATGTCTCCCTGAAATCGAACGGATCAATAGCGCAGCTACCCTGTTGTTGCAAGGATAGCGCCTGTATGACATCCGCGAATATGGATGGCATGACCGTTATCTGTCGCACAAACACGGCGCAATCCGACGGAAGTTAGTTTATCCCGGATTGTCCATTAGAACGAAAACCCGTCATTCACGCCTTCGCGGGAATGACGGAGCTAATGGATTATTTGGATTTATTTGACTATTTTGAGCTGTGGTTTGCGTGACGGTGATTTTTCCTCAGTCACTGGCGGGGGGGCTCCGGCATCAGCAGGTTGAAAAACCAGCCCCTGCCCGGTTTCCTTGGCGAAAATTCCTATCACTGCATTGACCGGCACCATCATGTCAAATGAAGCACCGCCAAAGCGTCCGCTGCAGGTGATAATCTCATTGCCTAAATCGAGGTTGCGCACCGCACCGGAACTCAGGTTCAACACGATTTCCCCATTCTTGACATAGGCTGTCGGCACCTCGGTCTGCTCGTTGACACGCACCGCAAGGTAGGGTGTCAAGCCACTGTCTATACACCACTCATGAATCGCCCGAATCAGATAGGGCCGTGTGGTCAAATCGTTCACTTGCGCATCGCTCTTTCTGCGGCTGTCAATGAGTCGATGAAACCCTGACGAGAAAATATGCGTTCAGAATATTTCAGCAGCGGAGCCGCGTCCTTACCCAACTGAATGCCGTAATGATCCAACCGCCACAGCAGAGGTGCTACCGCCACGTCCAGCATGGAGAATTCAGTGCCCAGCAGAAACTTCTGCTTGACGAGAATTTGCGACAACTGCGACAAATTGTCACGAATGATCGCGCGGGCCTTCTCGGCCGGTTTGCCGCCCTGCCCAATAACATTCACATGACTGTACAATTCCTGCTCAAAGCGATGCAGGAACAGACGAGCACGCCCCCGCATCACCGGGTCGGCCGGCATCAGTTGCGGATGCGGGAAGCGCTCATCGATGTATTCGTTGATGATATTGGCTTCTGTCAGAACCAAATCACGCTCTACCAGCACAGGCACCTTATGATACGGATTAATAGCTCCTAGATCTTCGGATTTATCCATCTGATCCACGTCGATTACTTCAAAATCCATGCCTTTTTCGTATAAAACTATACGACAACGATGGCTGTAAGGGCAGATCGTCCCCGAATACAATCTCATCATTACACAATTACCCCTTAATTAAACTTCTGCTCTGCATAAAGCCCCGCACCAGGAGAAACCCTGCGAGCGCTACAATACCCCAAACCACGATAGCTGCGCCAACCGGATAACTTCCCGAGCCATAGACACCCGCAACCCAGATGAAACGCTCCAGAATCGTGCCCACAATGATAGACGTGGCAACCGCAGTGATCGCTGTGACACTGTGTCTTGTCGCCGGAAAACATAGGGAGGCGAATGGTATCACAAATTTCAGCGCCAGAACCGCCCACCAGACAAATGCGTAGTCACCGAACATCATGCCGAACACACGATCCGTCTCATCAGGCAGATTGCCATACCAGATAGTCAGATACTGTGCATAGTAGGTGTAGATATACAACAGGGTAAATGCAAGCAGCATTTGCGCCAGATAGTTGTAGACCTTTTCCGGCACCGGCGTTACCAGCTTATTGCCTCTGTTCAGCACGTAGATCCAGATCACTAAAAAGGCCAGGAACATGCCGAAGTTACTGATAAATTGTTGCATGCCGTAAATCGCACTGTGCCAGTGCGGAACCAGCGTCATCTCAAAATCCCACGCGACCATCGTGCTGTAGAGCACGAAAAAGAAGGGAATCCAGGTAGCAACCACGTGGAAACGCGCCATGTCTTCAGGGCTGTTATCGCTGAGCGCCTGACGCTGGATGAACACCCAGCACAGCGCCGCCATAAAGACCATGCCGACCACTTCACGCGACATCAGCCAGTAAGGCTGGTACCAGCCCGGCATACTGTAATCCGCAGTGACTGGAGCATTCCACCAGGGGAAGGTATGCGATCCACCTGCCAGCAGTATCACCAGCAACACGGCTGCCAGCGGAAACAGCGCGTAAAGTGAAGTCGCCAGATTACGGACGTTATAGCGCCACTTCGCACCGACCAGATGCAACACCGAACAAAATACCACACCGCTTAACGCCAGTGACAGCACGACGACGAAACTAACCGTCAATACAGACCAATTACTGTATATCAACATTCTATAGCCTCCTATTTCGACTGAGCCGCAGTTATATCTGACGGCACCTTTTGCAATACCTGACGCACATAGTTGACCACGTGCCAGCGTTCGGTTGGAGAAAGATCATTGGCATAGCTCGGCATCACCGCACCACCCAAAGTCATGTATCCAAAAATATATCCATCTGGATAGTCCGGCGACTGCCAGCTGTGCAGGGTATTGGATGAAGTCAGATTAAAGGGTTGCATGATCAGTTTTTTGCCAACCAGACCGTCACCGGTACCGGAAAATCCGTGACAGGGCGTGCAGTAAATCTGGAATAAATGCTTACCCGTTTGAACCGATCTCGCGTCAGCCCTAACCGGATTCACCATTTTCTTGGCCGCATCAATATCCTCGACCAATACCGTCGTGCCAGGTACAGGCACGGATCGCGCCGGGAAAGGCGTCATGCCCGGATGAGCCGGATCGGGGCTTTCCTGAGGCTTGACACTGATCTGATTAGCCATATCCATGGACCATGGCCAGGCCTGCGCCAGACATGGCGCCAACATTAACGACACTGCTAAGGATAACTTTTTCATTTCCCTGCCTCTTCCTGAATTTCCAATGCCTTGTGCTTGGTGAAAATTGCCTTTAACACGCCGACAGCAGCCTCTTCCGCCTTGACCAGAATACCGATGTTGTCCACCGAAACCTTGGCGTTGTAGAGCGCCGAGCGTTTTGCCGGCAACCCTGCGCAGATCAGAAAGCCCAGAACAGTAATATAAACACCGCCCAGAATGAACAATTCGTAAGTCAATACGAAATTAGGCGGCAACGGCACAATGGGCTTGCCGCCCTTCATCTGCATGAAGAAATTGGCCTGTTCACTTTAAATTCCCAGGAAACCCAATGAACCGCCCAACAGCGCGCCGATCAGCGTGAACAACTGAACATAGACCGGTTTGTCACCCAGGAATTTTTCGACTTCAGGATGTTCGATCGGCGACTTGACGATCATGTCCTCATTGACATCGAACCCCTTGATCGAGGTATTTCTCAGCTCCTGGACGACGGCTTCAGCCTCATCGAAGTTGCCATACAACGCAAGTAAATGACGTTTGCTCATGATTAGTGCGCTCCCTGTTCAGCGGTTACACCGATTTCACTCTTCTTCAGGTGCAGTGTGCGGTGATAAACCATTTCCTTCACCTCATACATCGACACGGATGGGAACACCTTGCAGAACACCATAAACAGCAGGGTAAACCAGCCAAAGCTGCCGAACACGATGCCCCATTGAATCATCGAAGGCCATTGATCGTGATCCCAGGTCCACGGATAATAACCATGCGAGAAGGTAGGTGCAACGATCATCCAGCGCTCCAGCCACATACCCAGATTCAACAGCAATGAGGTTGCAAACAGCACCGGAATATGGGTCTGAAAGCGCTTGATTGCAAACACAAAAGGCACGACCGATCCGCAGAATATCATCGCCCACCAGAACGGCGCATAAGGCCCTGTCATCTTCTGAATCAACAAATCCTTCGATACTCCATCGTGGCTGTACCAGACCGAAGCAAACTCAACACAGTTCAGATAAGTCCACACCATGGCAATCGCGAACGTCAGACGCACGATCTTTTTAAGAATCGGCAGCGTCATGTACTCTTCGAACTTGAACACGTAGCGCAGGATGATGAACAGCGTGATGATCGCCGCACAGCCCGAATAAAGCGCGCCTGCCACAAAATAAGGCGGGAAGGAAGTTATGTGCCAACCGGGCTGCTGCGACATACCGAAATCGGACGCCACAATCGAGTGCACAGACACTGCCAATGGAATCAAAAAACAGGCGATGGTGAGATAAGTCACGCGGAAATTGCGCCACTGCCTGTCGGTACCTTCCCAGCCCAAAGCCAGCAAGGTATACAGCTTCTTGCGCCAACCTATTTGCAGGTTATCGCGCGCAATCGCCAGATCCGGAATCATCCCGACAAACAGGAACAACACGGAAGAGCTCAGGTAGGTAAAAATGGCCATCGCATCCCACAACAGAGGAGACTGGAAGTTCGGCCACACCCAGCGCTCGTTAGGATACGGTATGGCGTAATAAATTTGCCATACTCGGCCTAAGTGCACCGCTACAAACAATCCTGCCGTCAACAACGAGAAAGTTGTCATCGCTTCGGCAAAACGGTAGATCGGTTTGCGCCAGTCGGCATGCATCAGATGCAGAATCGCCGACAGTAGGGTACCGGAGTGACTCATGCCGATCCAGAAGATGAAGGTGGCAATATACAGCCCCCACACATGCGGATTATCCATGTTAGCCACACCCATCCCCACCTGGTACTGGTAAATCTCGCACCCTACGGCCACTGCAACCATGGCAATCGCAAAAAACAGGATCACCCAGTAAATTTTTCTCGGGTTTTCCAGACTCTTCATCACATCCTGGTTAATCTTGGCCCAGGCGATGTCTTCGCGGATATCTTTCATTGTTGTTCCTTAAAGTTATTCTGTGAGTTCAGCCGACTAAACAGCGCTTTCACGCACGCGTTCCAGATACATCACTGAAGGATAGGAGCGCAGCTCTTCCAGAATGCGGTAGCCGCGCAGATCCGATCCACCTTCTTTTTGATCCTTGTCCTGCTTATCCTTATCCAGATCGACCTGCTGCGTCAGCCATTGCTTGTGCACCCGTGACTCTGGATCTACCAGATTACCGAAAGAAATTGCACTGGCGGGACATGCCTGCTGACAGGCTGTCTGCACTTCTCCTTCGCGAACGATGCGACCTTCTCCCTTGGCAGTTACTTCGGCAGCACGTATGCGCTGCACGCAGAAGGTACATTTCTCCATCACACCCTTGCCGCGCACCGTTACGTCCGGATTCAACTGACGGTTCATCTCGGCAGGCCAGACATTCTCGGTGGTCGGATAGTCGTACCAGTTAAAGTAACGAACCTTGAACGGGCAGTTGGCCGAACAATAACGCGAACCGATACAGCGGTTGTAAATCTGCGAGTTCAAACCGTCCTGCGTATGGTTGGTTGCCCCCACCGGACATACGGTTTCGCAGGGAGCCGCCTCGCACTGCTGGCACATCATCGGCAGGAACTGGAATCCCTGATCGGGATACTCGCGACCGTCTTCCTCCCAGTAACGTTCTATGCGTATCCAGTGCATGCTCTGCCCGTGCAGGAATTTTTCGCGCCCCACCACCGGCAGATTGTTTTCCGCATAACACGCCACTGCGCACGCATTGCAACCGGTACAGGCATCCAGATCGATTGCCATCGCCCATTTGTATGGATCGTGTGGCTTGTCATCGATAGGATGAAAATGGCGAACCGAAGCCCAGTTCTCTAATAAATTGGTAGCTGTCATAACTCAAACCTCCTTCGACAAATCGACTTGATCGGTGGACACGCGCGAGGCGATCTTTCTGCCCATCTGCATCCCCCCCGCAGGGCCTTCATCCTTGACTACGATGACGCGCTGACCCGTTTTAGTGATATTTACACGCGTCTCGTGCATGGCCAACTCACCGGTGGCACTCTCGAACACCGAGTCCATAATCTGGAACGGGTTCACACCGTAACCCTTGGCATAACGACCCATCGCATCGTGACCGCGGCCGATAGGGATGGAAACCGCATCCGGATAGATGCCGGGGAACAGATAAACCTGCGCCTTGACCGTACCCGTTTTGGATGTTACTTCCACAATATCGCCCTCGACTATACCCATTTCCGTCGCCTTTTTCGGATGCATCTCGACCCAGGAATCCCACACGATGGTGGTCAATGGATCGGGTGACTCCTGTAGCCATGGCTGATTGGTATGACGACCGTCGCGCAGATTTGAAGTCACACTCGGTATCAACTGAAACGGATAGTGCTCATCGATTTCTACCGGCGCCGGCAATTTCAAACCAGCCGTCGCCATGCTTGCGTTTAAGGTAGCGGAGGGGCCTGCCAGCTTGACAATGCCGCGGCTTAACGTGTCGTTCCAGAAGTTGTCGTCATCCGCCCCCCCTCCGCCCAATGCGCCCTTGTTTTGCAGCATTGCGCCGCGCAAATAACCGTAGTAGTCGTCAAACCCCTTGTACTCATCTGCACGGCGCTGCTTGATCAAAGCCAGCACAATATCGCCAAAGCCGCGTGTATTGGGATACAAGCGTTCCATCAATGGCTGCTGAATATTGATTTGCGCGCCTTCGGTCAGGTATTCAGGGACTGAGGTGCCCCAGTCTTCCATTGCGGAATCCAGCG
>JAJXTL010000084.1 GCA_021783855.1 Pseudomonadota bacterium | reverse complement strand
CTACCCGGACAGGGTCGATCTGAAAAACCGTCTGCCACAGGACATCACCAATCTGAGAATCCACTTTCTCATCAAAGGCCCTCAACTCTATGTGTACCTGATTTATCCGGGGCTCAAAGAGGCTTCTGTGCCAAAAGGTCCGGTGATGATGTACCAAGATCAAAAGCAAGTGCAAATCTATCCGGACCTGCCCGGATAAGCGATCCGGCTGTATGCAGGGCTGTCTGCTTTGCTTGCGACGGGGTGGAGTGGCTGGCGCGATAACAGTCGGTCAGGTAGGATAAGCTGTAATGACTTAATTTCGGAGGAGAAAGTGATGGGTAAACTCGAAATCATCGATATGGCGCTGCAATTGAAGGCTGCCGAGCGCTATGAAGTGGCCGAAAAAATCATGCAAAGTCTGGATAAGTCTGACGAAGAAATCGACAAGGTTTGGGCGGAAGAGGCTTTGTTCAGGGCAAAGGCGTGTGATGATGGGCGCATGAAGATACTCTCATTTGAAGAAGTGTTCGGCGACAAGTAATGAAGATTCGCTTCGCGGAGGCTGCCAATAACGAATTGAATGATGCCTGCGACTGGTTTGAGCGGCAGCAGTCCGGTTTAGGGGTGCGTTTCAAAAACGATGTGCGTGAGGCAACACTTCGGATTGCAGGTTCACCGTTGTTGTTTTCGGTTGAGATGCAGGAGGTGCGGCGCTACGTGATGAACCGGTTTTCCTATACTTTACGATATGTGTTGAGAGCGGATGAGGTCTGGATTGTCGCAGTGTCACATCAGCATCGTCGCCCGGATTACTGGGTTGAGCGGGTCGAGAATCAATGATTTTTCACACTGAAGGCTTTATATGCTGCCGTGTGGTTGGAAAGTATGAGTGGGCCTGCTGCAGTTTTTCTGTGAATAGAATATGAACCTCCTTCGCCTGTCCCTTAATCTTTTGCGCCGCGACTGGCGGGCGGGGGAGTGGCGCGTGTTGTTGCTGGCGCTGGTGCTGGCCGTTGGCAGCCTCGCCACCGTCGGGTTGTTCGCCGACCGGGTGCGTCAGGCGCTGGGACAGCAGGCGGCCAGTCTGCTGGGCGCCGATCTGCGCATTACGTCGACGCGCCCGATCTCCGACGATTATCGAAAAATGGCGCACGAGCGCGGCTTGCGGGTGGTGGAGAGCCGCACGTTTCCCAGCATGGTGTCACATCAGGGGCAAGTAATGCTGTCCGAGATTCAGTCGGTGGAGGCGGGCTATCCGCTGCGCGGAAAAATCGAGATCGACGATGGCAAGGGCGTTCCCTCACCCCGGCCCTCTGGTGAAACAACTAGCCATTCGACTAAGCCCGCAAGCGGGCAAGTCGCTGGTTATCCCGGAGGAGTAGGGAGCGTTGATGGGGGGGTGGGTCACGGTACGGTGTGGGTGGATGAGCGCCTGATGCGTCACTTTGATCTTCATGCGGGTGAAAAAGTGGGCATCGGCGCGCAGCAATTCATCGTCGCCGCGCGCATCGTGAAGGATGTGGGTCAGTCCATCGGTTTTGCCGGTTTTGCGCCGCGCGTAATGATGAACGAAGCCGATGTGGCGGCTACCGGCTTGCTGCAGGAGGGCAGTCGCATCACTTATCGTTTGATGATTGCAGGGTACGCGGCACAAGTGGCGGCATTTCGTAAGGCGTTGCCGCTGAACAACAACGAGAAGGTGGAAGATGTGACGGATGCGCGCCCTGAAATTCGCACAGCCCTTGAACGCGCCGAACATTTTCTGGGGCTGGCAGCCCTTTCTACGGCCATTCTGGCCGGCGTGGCGATTCTGCTTGCCGCCAGACGCTATGTGGCGCGCCATCTGGATGGCGTTGCGGTGATGCGTTGTCTGGGGGCGCAGCAGGGACAGGTGTTGCGGCTGTTCCTGTACCAGTTTTTGCTGGCAGGACTGGTTGCTGTGCTGGCAGGCTTGTTGTTAGCCTTCGTCACGCAGGCGGCACTGGTTAGCAGCATCATGCCTGATGCGAGTCTGCCGCAACCCGGCGTGTTGCCCGCGATCAAGGCTGCGGTGAGCGGCTTTGCCCTGTTGTTCGGTTTTGCCTACCTTCCATTGTTGCAGCTGCGCCGCGTATCGCCGCTGAGAGTGATGCGTCGCGAAATGGGGCGGCCGGAAGCCGGCGGATGGCTGGTCTATGGTGCGGCTGTGCTGGTGCTGGTTTTGCTGTTCCTCTGGCAAGCGGGTACGTTAAAGCTCGGTTTCGCCGTGCTGGGTGGCTTGCTGGCAGGGTTGCTGGTGTCGGGCGCGCTGGCGTGGTTGTTGCTGCGAACGCTGACCATCTTCATGAGCAGAAGTGTCGGCGGAGTCATCGCGCATGCGTTCAACAATCTGACGCGACACGGCCGCAGCGTGGCGGTACAGGTGACAGCACTCAGTCTGGGTGGCATGGCTTTGCTGGTGTTGACGCTGGTGCGCGGTGATCTGTTGCAAAGCTGGCAAGGCAAGCTGCCGCCGGATACGCCCAATCGCTTTGTGGTGAGCATCCAGCCGGATCAGCAACAGTCGTTGCAGGATTTTTTTGCACGGCAAAATTTGCCGGCGCCGCAGCTGTTGCCCATGGTGAGAGGGCGTCTGGTGGCGATCAATGACCATACGATTAACGGTGCGGATTATCCCGAGCCCAGAGCGCGCGGGCTGGTGGAGCGCGAGTTCAACCTTTCCTATTCTGACAAGATGCCGGCCTGGAATACGCTGGTGAGCGGGAAATGGTGGAGCAGTAATGCGGGAGAGCTGTCCGTCGAGGAAGGCATCGCCAAAACTCTCAATATCAAACTTGGTGACATCCTTGCTTTCGATGTGGCCGGCAGCCGGTTCAAGGCGCCCGTCACCAGTCTGCGAAAAGTTCAGTGGGATTCGATGCGGGTGAATTTTTTTGTCATCGCCACGCCGGAATTATTGCAGAATTATCCGGTAAGCTATCTTAGCAGCTTTTATCTGCCACCCGACAAAGTGCGCGCCGGCGATGAGCTGGTGCGCAAATTTCCCAACCTGCTGCTGATCGATACGGGGGCGGTGATCGCGCAGGTGCGCGACATCATGGATCAGATATCGCAAACCGTCAGTGTGGTGTTCCTGTTCACCTTGCTTTGCGGAATGGTGGTGCTGTATGCGGCCTTGCTGGCCACGCAGGACGAGCGCGTGCAAGAGGCCGCGATTCTGCGCACGCTGGGAGCGGACAGCGCCTATCTGCGCCGCTTGCATTCGGGCGAGTTTGCCGTGATAGGATTGTTTTCCGGGCTGTTCGCAGCGGCCGCTGCGGCGTTGCTGGGATGGTTGTTGGCGCGCCATGTGCTGGAGATTCCCTATCGCCCGGACAGCCTGGTTTGGTTGTATGGTGTGCTGGGCGGGATGGTGCTGGTGATGCTGGCAGGCTGGTTAAAGACGCGCAGATTAGGCAAGATGTCGCCCATGAGCATTTTACGTGGCGAATAATAGATTGATTCGGATGGGGATTTTTTCAATTTGCGGATGTAGTTGGGAATTTACGGCAACTTTGATACAATCCTATCCGCTTTTTAAACTTACAACAGGGTGGAGTCTCAAATGTCTATTGAACAACGTGTAAAAAAGATCGTATCGGAACAACTTGGTGTAAACGAGACCGAGGTGAAGAACGAATCTTCATTCGTTAATGATTTGGGTGCTGATTCCCTCGATACGGTTGAGCTGGTGATGGCGCTGGAAGAAGAATTCGAATGCGAAATCCCCGATGAAGATGCAGAAACGATCACCACCGTACAGCAAGCCATCGATTACGTCCTGGCTCATCAAAAGTAATTTGTCCAAGTGTTGGCGGAGCTAATTTGTCTAAACGTAGAGTCGTTGTAACCGGATTGGGGATCGTATCCCCGGTCGGTATCGGAATTCCTGTCGCCTGGGCAAACATCGTCGCCGGCAAGTCCGGGATCGTCAAAATATCGCAATTCGATGCAAGCCAGTTTGCCAGCCAGATCGCCGGTGAAGTGAGGGATTTTGATGTCACTCAGTATCTGCCTGCCAAGGATGCCCGCCGTATGGGGAGATTTATCCATTTCGGACTGGTGGCGGGAATGGAGGCGTTTGCCGATTCCGGTCTGGCTGTGACGGAGCAGAATGCCGAACGCATCGGCGTAAACATCGGGTCAGGGATAGGCGGTCTGCCGTCGATCGAGGAAACGCACAATGATTACCTGGCCGGCGGGCCGCGCAAGATTTCGCCATTCTTCATTCCGGGCACCATCATCAACATGATTTCCGGCAACCTGTCCGTGATGTACGGACTGAAGGGGCCGAATCTGTCCATGGTTTCCGCCTGCACTACCGGTACGCACTGCATCGGCGAGTCGGCACGCATGATCGAATATGGCGATGCAGACGTGATGATCGCAGGCGGTTCGGAAGCAACCCTGTGTCCGCTGGCAGTCGGCGGTTTTGCGTCGGCGCGTGCGCTCAGCACACGCAACGACGATCCGGCGACAGCCTCTCGTCCGTGGGATAAGGACAGGGATGGTTTCATCATCAGCGAAGGCGCAGGTGTGCTGGTGCTGGAAGAATATGAACATGCGAAGGCGCGCGGTGCGAAAATTTATGCCGAAGTAACCGGTTATGGCATGAGCGGGGATGCCTACCATATCACCTCGCCGAACAGCGACGGCCCGAAGCGCAGCATGTTGAACGCGCTGAAAAATGCAGGATTTAATCCGGATGAAGTGCAGTACGTTAACGCGCATGGCACATCGACCCCGCTGGGCGACAAGAACGAGACCGATGCGATCAAGCTGGCATTTGGCGATCACGCCAAAAAGCTGGTGGTAAATTCGACCAAGTCGATGACCGGTCATCTGCTGGGTGGTGCGGGTGGCGTCGAGTCCATTTTCTCGGTACTGGCCATCCATCATCAGATTTCACCGCCGACCATCAATATCTTCGAGCAGGACCCGGAGTGCGATCTGGATTATTGCGCGAATACGGCTCGCGACATGAAAATCAACGTGGCGATGAACAATAACTTCGGTTTCGGCGGAACCAACGGTACGCTGGTGTTCAGCAAGGTCTGATTTTTTTCAAATAACCAGTTCAAAGAATGCTGATCAACGGCGAACCGGGCAATTCGATCAGCATTCGTGATCGCGGATTGCTCTATGGCGACGGGGTGTTCCGCACCCTGCTTGTCATTCATGGCAGGTCGCAGCACTGGCCGCTGCACTATCAAAAAATCCAGCAGGACTGTGCAGCATTAGGTATAACTTGTCCTGATGGTGAAGTTCTGTCTGCCGAGTTGGCCGGTTTGTCGGATGCGCATCCCGACGCCGTATTCAAACTGATCGTCACGCGCGGTCTGTCTGCGCGCGGTTATGCACCCGTCCCTGATGCGGCGCCGACTCACATCTGGGATGTCGCCCCGTTACCTGTTTATCCGGAAAGCTGGGAAAGGCAGGGCGTGACGCTGCGCCTGTGCCGTGTGCGCCTGGGTCATCAGCCGCGTCTGGCCGGAATCAAACACCTGAATCGGCTGGAAAATGTTCTGGCAGCGGCGGAATGCGCCGATGTTGCAGAAGGGCTGTTGCTCGATTCTGACGGCCTGGTCATTGAAGGTGTGCGCAGCAATGTATTCTTGATCTTCCAGGGCGTTTTGATTACGCCGGATTTGTCGCGTTGCGGTGTGGCTGGTGTGCAGCGCGAACGCGTAGTACGCCATGCCAGGCAACAAGGCATGCAGGTCGAAGTGCGCGATGTTGAACTGGATGAATTGCGTGCGGCGGATGAACTGTTTTTGACCAACAGCGTATTCGGTTTGTGGTCGGTAGCTCAGTTTGAAGAACGGCGCTGGACGGATTTTAGCTTCGCCGTGCGGATACGTGCGGCCCTTGCAGGGGAGGTTGACTGATTATGGGTAAGCTGAAGGCGTTGTTGCTGATTTTGATGTTGCTGTCCGGCAGCGCGGCTTATTACGCCTACAGCCCGCTGACGCCGGCAACGCTGCCGCTGGATTTTTCGCTGAATCAGGGCGGCAGCCTGACCACGGTAGCGCGGCAGTTCGAGCAGGCGGGGCTGCTGGATGAACCCCGTTTATTCGTCGTTTTTGCGCGCTTGCTGGGGCGCGCCGGGAAAATCAAGGCGGGTGTCTACCAGCTGGATCATGCAGTCTCCAGAATGCAGTTGCTTGACATGATCACCCAGGGAAATCTCGGCAAGAGTCAGGTCACGATTATCGAGGGTTGGAGTTTCAGGCAGTTGCGCAGCGCGCTCAACGTCAGTCCGAACATCAGACATGACACGTTGAGCATGTCTGACGGTGAAGTCATGCAGCGTATCGGTGCGCCTGAATCGAATCCGGAAGGACTTTTTTCTCCGGACACCTATTATGTCGCTGCTGGCAGCAGCGATGTGGAGTTTTTGAAGTTTGCCTATCGGACCATGCAGCGGCGTTTGCAACAAGCCTGGCTGGCGCGCAGCCCCGATCTGCCGCTGGCATCTCCTTATCAGGCACTGATTCTGGCGTCCATCGTGGAGAAGGAAACCGGCACGCCCGCAGATCGTGCGATGATCGCCGGTGTATTCATCAACCGTTTGCGCCGTCACATGCTGCTGCAAACCGATCCGACGGTGATTTATGGTATGGGTGATAAATTCGACGGTGATCTGCGCCGCCAGGATTTGACCAGCGATACTCCTTATAATACTTACACACGCACCGGATTGCCGCCCACACCGATCGCCATGCCGGGACGGGAGTCGCTGTATGCAGCGCTGCATCCGGCCAGCACCGATGCCTTATACTTTGTTGCGCGCGGCGATGGCAGTTCAAAATTTTCCAGCAGTCTTACCGAACATAACCGGGCCGTTGACCAGTATCAGAAATGAAATGGCAAGCAGCTTGCAGCCAAGGTAGGCGATCAGTCTTTGTTGGAGTCGTCCCATATGCGACTTGAAAATCATGTGCTCAAACTGGTATTCTTAAAAATATGACCCTGAAAATTATTTTTTATTTGCGCAAGACACGAAATTCACTAAATAAATCAATTGATTTCCTTGGTTTTCTTCGTGAGCAATTGCTTGTTTCAGAAGGGTGCCGAGTCGAATGATTAAGTCAGGATTGTTGTCCGGCATGGCAGGCGGACTGCTTGTTACGGCCTTCCCTGCATGGTGTGGTCCGCCGTTCGTTACCGACGATCCGGAACCCGTCGAATATCAGCATCACGAAATGTATATTGCCTCCGAGCAGGTCAATACCTCGACTGGTAAAACCCTGACACCCATGATTGAATACAATTACGGTGCGCTTCCCGATTTGCAGTTGAGCATTACCGTGCCTTATGTT
Organism: Pseudomonadota bacterium; assembly: GCA_021783855.1. The sequence goes on along the minus strand of JAJXTL010000084.1, from coordinate 4,578 downwards.
TACGATCACCCTGCCGGGGGTTTGATGCAGCAAGGGTTAGGCGATGTGATGCTGGGTACCAAATACCGCTTTATGCAGGAAACGGATACTCTTCCGATGATGGCTGTTTATCCCGTTGTTGTCACCGCTAACGGAAACGCCAGCAAGGGGTTGGGTAATGGCGGGACCCAGCTGTTTTTACCCGTCTGGATTCAAAAAAGCTGGGGAAGCTGGCAAAGTTATGGCGGAGGGGGTTACTGGATAAACAGGGCTCCGGGTGCCGGCAATCATTGGTATTTCGGCTGGGAATTGCAAAAAAATATTTCGGAACGATTTACCTTGGGCTGCGAGCTATATCGCGAAACCGACCAGCTTCCGGCTGATACGACCAGCACGGGGTTCAGATTGGGGGGAGTTTATAACCTGGATCAGCATGATCGCTTGCTCCTGTCTGTCGGGCGCGGTTCTTCGGGAAACGGCGGGCAGAACACTTTGACTAATTACATCGGCTACGGATTGACCTGGTAGTGTGCAGAGTGCGGGAACTAAAACGGTGACGCAAAATTACAAAGCAAGCGTAGGGTGCATTTCATGCACCAAATACATCGCAAATCAAGGTGGAGGGTGTATAAAATGCACCCTACGGAATTATCAATTATCAACTGTTTTCAATGACCAAATTTATTACTTTTGAAGGCGTGGACGGGGCGGGGAAGAGCACGCATCTGACGTGGTTTGCCGATGCGCTACGCGCTCGCGGCATGGATGTGATCGTCACGCGGGAGCCGGGCGGCACGCCGTTAGGCGAGCAGCTGCGCGAGATGCTGCTGAATCAGTCCATGAGCATGGATACGGAAGCGATGCTGATGTTTGCGGCGCGTCTCGAACATGTCGAGCAGGTCATCAAGCCAGCCTTGCGTGCCGGTAAGTGGGTGATTTCGGATCGTTTTTCGGACGCGAGTTTCGCCTATCAGGGGGCGGGTCGTGGTATGGACTGGGAAAAGCTCAGGCAGCTTGAGCAGTGGGTGAGTTTTGTACCTGATTTGACGCTGTTTTTCGACGTGCCGATCGACGTGGCCAGGCGGCGGCTGGCGAACAATGCAACGCTGGATCGTTTCGAGCAGGAGCAGGGCGAATTTTTTGAGCGGGTGCGAGCCGGGTACCACCGGCGCGTGGCGGAAAATCCACAGCGTTTTGTTGTGATCGATGCGGCGAAAACGCTGGCTTCTGTTCAGCAGCAGTTGGCCGAAATTGTTGCGTTCGTTTGAAGTCATTTTGTCATTCCGGAGCAGGCCGGAATCCAGTTAATTTAAAAGCTCCCGCGTAGCGGGGCAATATTACCAGCGACCTCGTACATGTATCACTGCGCTTGGTCGGATGGCTAGTTGTTGTTCAATGAAATCTTGTCCGCTTCGCGGAAATTTGATCTGCTGGATTCCCTCTTTCGCGGGAATGACAGTGCTAATGGAAAATTTGGGTTGAATATGAACGAATTGTATCCCTGGCAGCAGGACGACTGGGCGCGCTTGCAGGCGTTACGTTCTCGCGCGTCGCAAGGCTTGCTGTTTCAGGGTATGAAGGGCATCGGCAAGCTGGAGCTGGCGATAAATTATGCCCGTGCCTTGCTGTGTGAACATCCGCTGGACGATGGCGCGTCTTGCGGGAAATGTCCGTCCTGCCACTGGTTCGAACAGAGTTCTCACCCTGATTTTCGTTTCCTGCAGCCTGAATCCGAAACTGAGGAGAGCGACGCCGGCAAGAAACCCAGCCGTCAGATTTCCGTGGATCAGATTCGGGGGCTTTCCGATTTTATGGGTATGACCGCGCATCAGGGCGGCAGGCGGGTGGTGATCATTCATCCGGCCGAGGCGATGAATACCAACGCGGCGAATGCCCTGCTGAAGAACCTCGAAGAGCCGCCTGCGGGGCTGCTGTTCATATTGGTAACGCACAAGCCGCAAGCATTGCTGCCTACGCTCCTTAGCCGCTGTCTGTCTTTTGCGCTGGCAACACCGGATGTGGCGACTGCCACACGATGGCTGGCAGCTCAGGGAGTGAAAAATCCGGCCGACGCACTGGCAGTCTCTGGATTTTCGCCTTTGCAGGCATTGCAAGCTGCGGATGAGGGCGGTACAGATGCGCGGGAGAAGCTGTTGCGCGCGGTGCGGGAACCTCTGACGCTGGATGTGTTCGGATTGACGGAGGTGTTGCTGAAAACCGGGCAGGTACAGGTTGTGCAGTGGTTGCAGCAGTGGTGTCACGACCTGATCTTGCAGAAGTTGACGGGGAGACTGCGTTATCATACTGGCAGTGAAGAAGTCATGCGTGAACTGGTTGCGCAGCTTGACCCGCTGAATCTGGCGCGTCTGCAAAAAGTATTGCAGACCGCGAAACGCGAAGCGCAGCATACGCTCAACCCCAAGCTTTTTCTTGAATCACTTTTGTTTACCTATTGTCAGCTCACAAAACCATGTCATTCATAGATTCCCATTGCCACATCAACTTTCACGAACTGGCGGAAAACATCACCGATGTGCTGGGCAAAATGCAGCAAAACGATGTTCTGAGTGCACTTTGCGTATCGGTCAATCTAGCCGATTTTCCGCAGGTGTTGGCGCTTGCAGAGCAGTATCCGAACATCTATGCATCGGTCGGCGTGCATCCCGATTACGAGTCGGTAGAAGAGCCCACGGTTGAACGTCTGGTCGGGCTGGCGCAGCACCCCAGAATCATTGCAATCGGTGAAACGGGGCTGGATTATTTTCGTCTGACCGGCGATCTGGAATGGCAGCGCGAGCGCTTCCGCACCCATATCCGGGCCGCGAAGCTGTGCGGTAAGCCGCTGATTATTCATACCCGCAGCGCTGCGGAAGATACGCTGCGCATCATGGTGGAAGAGGGCGCTGCCGAAATCGGCGGGGTGATGCACTGCTTCACTGAGAATTGGGAGGTGGCGCAAGGGGCGCTGGATATGGGGTTTTATATCTCGTTTTCCGGTATCGTCACCTTCAAGAATGCCTTGCAGATCAAGGAGGTCGCACAGCGTGTGCCGATGGATCGCATGCTGATCGAAACCGACTCTCCCTATCTTGCGCCTGTGCCATTTCGCGGCAAGCTCAACCAGCCGGCGTACGTTAAGCATGTTGCCGAAGAAATCGCATTGCTGCGCGGGATCGCTGTGGCAGAAGTGGGGCGAGAAACCAGTGCAAATTTTGCGCGGCTATTCAAGTTGTAACATTAGATGCGAAAAAAGTTGACAGAAATTCTGAAGTCTCTATAATTCGCGCCTCTCAAAGCGGGAATAGCTCAGCTGGTAGAGCGATACCTTGCCAAGGTATAGGTCGAGAGTTCGAACCTCTTTTCCCGCTCCAGATTTGGTGTAGTAGCTTTATAATTAGTTTTTATGCAGTACATGCGGGAATAGCTCAGCTGGTAGAGCGATACCTTGCCAAGGTATAGGTCGAGAGTTCGAACCTCTTTTCCCGCTCCACATTCGAGGGAAAGCATCATGCTTTCCCTTTTGTTCTTCAGTAACATGGTGCGTTAGCAAATCGGTTATGCCCCGGATTGCAAATCCGGTTAGCCCAGTTCGACTCTGGGACGCACCTCCATACATCCGCCCGGGTGGTGAAATTGGTAGACACAACGGACTTAAAATCCGTCGGCTTGAAAAAGCCGTACCGGTTCGATTCCGGTTCTGGGCACCAAAAAACCTCAAAAAACATAGAAAAATCAAGCTGTAGAGGTTTTTGTGGTTTATCATCCCTTTGCATCCGTTATCATTCATTATCATTCTTTCGCATCCCTTACCCGACCAAAAGTCGACCATTTTCCGACCAAGGAATGATAAGGAATGATAAGTCTCGCGGACGCCGTGCGGTGGCGATACCTCCGCCCTTCATTACTTCATCCGCGCTTCACCTGACACCCCTCTGCTAAACCGGTTTTGACCTGCTTTTGGTTCTAGCGCTTTTTCAGCGCGGCCTTTGCGTTATCGCGATGTGAGCGACGGCGATGGCCGTCCGCATAGCGGATGGCAGCGGCGGTGCTCGATGATGATCCCCGAAGCTGATCTACAGTTATGCATGCCCGAAGCAAAACCGGCGCTTGATACGCCAGGGCGTTTTGCGGAAGCGGTGTGTATAACTGTCACGTTCAACTTGTTTGCTGCATGTATGTTTACGCAAATTCGAAAACAAACATTGACAAGAAACAAACGTAGATTAATAATGGCCGCATCTCAACTTGACAAGGATTTGCATCATGAAAACAACTGGAAAAAATGTCCCGTTCGCAATTCGTTTGCCCAGCACGCTTGTTGAGTTGATTGATGCGTTTGCCAAAAAAACGGGGAAATCAACTCCTGATGCTGTTCGCGAGGGAATGGAGAGGGTTTTTTCAAACGAATATAGCTTGCAGGTGATTTCAGCAATCAATGACAAAGATGGAACGCTTAAGCGAGTTCGTGCGACATTAAATTCTCGTGCAGATGAAAAGCGGACGATGCTTAAAGCGGATTATTCCGCTCTCCTTCATTTTTGGCATTCAGCTTACATGAGGGCTGGCATGCAATACGCGAATTCAGATTACGTAGACGCG
>JAJXTL010000293.1 GCA_021783855.1 Pseudomonadota bacterium | reverse complement strand
GTTCACGAGCAGCACTTCCGATTGCAGCCGGCTGCGTATGACCTTATCGACCGCCTTCATGTCATGCGCCAACAACTGGTTGAAATTCTCTAAAAACACTTCATGTCCTATCCACTGACAACTCGATCAATTCGGTATTGTCGCATAAATGATCAGGCGCTTTGGTATTTTCATGATCAGACTGCCCTCATGCCCGGCGCTCGCGGCGGTACAGATACCAGCCGGTCAGCACCCCCACAAAACCCAATGCCAATACGTAATGCGCAGGCGCCAGGAAATCCAGCGGCAACAGCATGGAGACCAGCACCGGTGTCAGACCGCCGAACACGGCATAGGCGACGTTATAGGAAAATGAAAGCCCGGAGAATCTCACTTCGGGCGGGAAAGCGCGCACGGCCACACTCGGCACCACGCCGATCACGCCGACAGAGAATCCGCACAGCGCATACAGCGAATCGATATGCGCTGGCGAGACAGACATTTCATGGTAGAACAGCGTTGCGGTGTAACCCAGCAGCGCACAGCCTGCCATCAGCACGCGGCCGGCTCCAAAGCGATCGGACAGCGCGCCGAACGCGATGCAGCCGAGACTCAATGCCAGGGTCGCAATGCTGCCCGCCTGCAATGCGGCCACAGCGGGGATGGCATACAATTTCTGCACCAGCACCGGCGTCATCAATATCATCACCACGATAGCCGCCGACAAAAGCCAGGTCATGACCATCGTCAGGATGACGCTGGTCCGGTGATCCCTTATCACGGCCTTCAACGGCATCTCGGAGGCCAGTTTCTGCCTTGCCTGCATCTCTTTGAACACCGGCGTCTCATGCAGCCATTGCCTCAGCCACACGGAAATCAGGCCAAACAAGCCGCCCAGAATGAAAGGTATCCGCCATCCCCTGGCAAGCAGTTCTTCTGGCGTATAGAGCTGATTCATGAAGGTTGCAACCAATGACCCCAGCAATATGCCTCCCGTCAGGCCCGCAGTCAGTATGCCGCAGGCGACACCGACATGGCGCGCATGCACATGCTCCGAGACAAACACCCATGCGCCGGGCACCTCCCCGCCGATCGCAGCGCCCTGCATGATGCGCAGCAACAGCAGCAGCAAGGGCGCCCAGATGCCGATCGATGAATAAGTAGGCAGCAGACCGATCGCCAGCGTAGGCAGGGACATCAGCAGTATGCTCAGCATGAACATCTGCTTCCTCCCCAGCGTATCGCCAAAGTGCGCCATCACGATGCCGCCCAGCGGGCGGGCGAGATAGCCTGCCGCAAAGATGCCGAAGGTTTGCAGTTGCCTCAGCCAGTCCGGCATGTCAGATGGGAAGAACAGCTTTCCGATCACCATCGCGAAGAACACGAAGATGACGAAATCATAAAATTCCAGCGCACCGCCCAACGCGGACAGCACCAGGGTCCGGTAATCGTTGCGACTCAGTGTCGACATCCCCACTCCTTATGAAAAAACTAGGCAGTGTAAGGCAAGCCCTACCCGTCATGCAATCAGGCGCAGGTCAACCGCTACCGGCAACCTACCCAGGCTAAATTATCTATGCATTCCGGCATATTGTTAAGCCAACCGATTCGATTTATATAACAAATCACATTGGTTTGATAATTCAATTGGATTCATCGAATACTCCTGTTTATATTGCGGCTGTAGGTTAGCCATTCGGCAACTACTTTTGCCCCTGGAACACATTTTCTACTTCAAGGAGAAAGCTGCGATGTGTAAAAATAAATTATCTTTATTGCTTGCTGCGTTAACGGTAGCTATGTCGCCGCTCGTGACATCAAGTCTTGCCCATGCTCAGGACAAGCCGATGTCGAATCATGACTGGTGGCCCGAAAAGCTGAACCTGCAGCCTCTTCGTCAGCACGCCGCCGAGTCCAATCCTTATGGCGGCAATTTCAACTATGCCGCTGAGTTCAAGACTCTCGACCTTGCTGCCGTAAAGAATGACATCAAGAAGGTATTGACCACTTCCCAGCCCTGGTGGCCCGCAGACTATGGGAACTATGGACCGTTTTTCGTTCGGATGGCTTGGCACGGCGCGGGCACCTACCGCATGGGTGACGGCCGCGGCGGTGCCGATGGTGCCGATCAGCGCTTCGAGCCGCTCAACAGCTGGCCTGACAATGTTAACCTGGACAAGGCACGACGCTTGCTGTGGCCGATCAAGCAGAAATACGGCAGAAAGATTTCATGGGGCGACCTGATGGTACTGACGGGTACTGTCGCGATGGACTCCATGGGCTTCAAAACCATCGGATTTGCCGGTGGCCGGACGGACGACTGGGAGCCCGACCTGGTCTACTGGGGACCTGAGGCCAAGTTTATGGAAGACAAGCGTCACAGTGGCGACGGACAGCTGGAAAAACCCCTTGCCGCAGTACAGATGGGCCTGATCTATGTGAATCCTGAGGGTCCGAACGGCAACCCGGATCCGCTCGCGGCGGCAAGGGATATCCGCGAGGCGTTCGGCCGCATGGCGATGAACGATGAAGAAACCGTTGCCCTGATCGCCGGCGGGCACACGTTCGGTAAAGCCCATGGCGCCCACGACCCGTCCAAATGTCTGGGTCCCGAGCCTGCCGCCGCAGGCATAGAGGAGCAAGGTTTAGGCTGGAAGAACAAGTGCGGCAAGGGC
>JAJXTL010000083.1 GCA_021783855.1 Pseudomonadota bacterium | reverse complement strand
GAGGAAAAGGTGGTTGACTGGTCCTGGCCCAATCGCGGTCTGTTCATCGGAAAACCGCTGGAGACTTTTATCAATAAAGCGGTCAAACAGGCGCCTCTCGAAAAACTGCGCCGCACCTTCGCGGCGGTTGCAACAGATCTTGCCAGCGGTGAAGAAATCGTGTTTCGTACCGGCAACACGGGGCTTGCCGTCAGCGCATCCTGTGCCGTTCCCGGCGTATTTCAGCCCGTCGTCATCAATAATCGCAGCTATGTGGATGGCGGCCTGGTCAGCCCGGTGCCCGTATCTGCAGCGCGTGCGTTGGGTGCCGACTTTGTGATTGCCGTGAACATCTCCAATATGCCGCAAAACAACAGGACGGACACCACGGTGGAGGTGCTGATGCAGACCTTTGATATCATGAGCCAGAGCATCAACCGTTATGAATTATTAAATGCGGATGTAGTGATCAGGCCCGTCACAAGAGAAATCGCGCAAGGCAGTCTGGAGGGCAGGCATCTTGCGATACTGGAAGGCGAAAAAGCCGTCGCAGCCATCCTGCCCGAGTTGAAAGCAAAACTGGAGAAGCTGCGCCGCACCCAGTGATTTATCCTAAAAACGTAGTTGAAACTATAGAAAACCGTCCATGCTTCGACAGGCTCAGCACGAACGGTTTTTGAAGAGGTCACCAATTTGGTGAATAGTCCGTTCGCCCTGATAACCAGCGACTTGGCTGTCGTTGTTTGACAGCTTAGTCGAATGGCTAGTTGTTTCATCAGCAGCCCGCATTGCGGGCGTGTCGAAGGGAAGATGGCCTGCCAATAGGTTTATTGAATGTAAATAGAATTGAAGGACAGAACCTGCCCTTCGTCACGGGCAGGATTCGGCACCAACCCGATTGTGAAGATATGACATTGTAAGGCAGAAACCAGTCGTTCGTATTTACCGCTCGCGTATGTGGGGGACGGTAATTTTGCTCATGCAGAATGCGCCATCTCAGCGTGCAATTTTATACCCAGAGCAGACAACACCTTGAGAATAGTCGAAAAACTCGGATTTCCTTGCCCGGATAACGCCTTGTAGAGGCTTTCACGTCCCAACCCGGTTTCCTTGGCGAGTTGTGTCATGCCTTTGGCGCGGGCAATTGTGCCAAGTGCCTTAGCGATAAATGCGGCATCATCACCAGCATCTTCGAGACACGCTTCCAAATAGAGCACCATGTCCTCATCGGTCTTGAGGTGTTCGGCACTATCCCATTTACGCAGTTTGATCGTTCCCATTTCGCTTCCCTAAATTTGTCGCGCAATTTCCAACGCAGTTTTAATATCCTTCGATTGTGTGGATTTATTACCTCCAGCCAGCAGAATCACTATTTCAATTCCGCGCTGCACAAAATACACGCGATAACCCGGTCCATAATGAATTCGCATTTCGGAAACACCCTCGCCAACAGGTTCACAATCGCCGAAGTTTCCATCCTCGGCACGGTCGATTCGTACCTGTACACGCCTCACGGCCTGCTTATCCCTCAGTCCAGCAAACCAGTCATCGAAAATTTCCGTTGTTTGAATTGAATTCATACGTCGCAGTGTATTGTTTAGGATACAGCCTGTCAATTATTATGTGCAATTTGGTTGCGACCAAGGTTGGCACAGGCGGCATAACTGAATTTTGAATCGGTGGCGGAGATATGCCTGGAAAAAATGTGGGTGGCGACACAGTATTACAAGTCGCGAACAGCAGATTTATTGTTGGATATTTTGCACCTTGACGGGCAGGTAATGGTACTAACTTGCTCATCGCTCAGCATTATTGCACGCCGCAATGCTGACATCCGGCAAGCAAAACCCCGGCATGCCGGGGTTTTAAACTTACCACTTAGCACTTACCACTTACCACTTAGCACTTACCACTTAGCACTTACCACGTACCACTTACTACTTACTACTTACTACTCACTACTTCAGTAGTCCGTATAGCCTTTTTCCCCCGGCGTATAGAAGGTGTCGAAATCAGGCGGTGTAAGCTCGGCACCGGTACGCAGTTTTTCAACCAGATCAGGGTTGGAGATGAACGGACGACCGAAGGCGACCAGATCGCCGCGCTGCGCATCCAGATCCGCATTGGCGCGTAAGAGATCGTAACCGCCTGACATGATATAACGGCCTTTGAAGTTGGCTCGGATTGCCGCTTTCAAGCTCGGGCTGACTTCAGGCGCACCCATAGCGCTGTGATCCACGATGTGGATATAGACCAGACCGATCTTATTCAGCTCTGCTATCAATGCCAGGTACATGGCATCCATGTCGGCGTCCGCTGCTGTGCCGTTGAACACGGCGTAGGGTGAAATTCGCATGCCGATGTGTTCCGCGCCGATCGCAGCCGCTGCCGCCTTGGCCACTTCTACGGCAAAACGGATGCGGTTCTCGATGCTGCCACCCCAACGGTCGGTACGCTGGTTGGTCGCCGTGTTGAAAAACTGATCGATCAGATAGCCGTTCGCGCCATGCAATTCGATGCCGTCAAAACCGGCCTCTATCGCGTTTTTTGCGGCAGCTGCATATTCTGTGATGGCGTTGGCGATATCGGCCTCGTTCATCTCAGAAGGCACAGGGTAGGGCTGCAGGCCGCTGGTATCCGTCCACATCTCACCCGGGGCGGCAAGTGCGGAGGGGGCAATAATTTTAGTGTTTGTCTGCATGTTGGCCGGATGACTGACGCGGCCGGTATGCATCAGTTGCACGAAGATATGTCCGCCGGCCTGGTGCACGCTGTCTGTCACCAGACGCCAGCCGTTAACCTGTTCCTCAGTGAACAGGCCCGGCTGGCGTGCATATCCCAGGCCGTTTGCTGACGGCGAGGTGCCTTCGGCGATCAAAAGGCCCGCGCCGGCGCGCAGTCCGTAATACTTTGCCATTAGCTGGCTGGGGATATTGCCGGTTGCGCGGCAACGCGTTAACGGTGCCATCGCGATGCGGTTTTTCAATTGCAGCTTGCCTAACGTGATTGGGGTGAACAGGGTAGTAGTCATATATTTTCCTTTTAATCGTTATAAAAACTCACGCATTCCTTGCTTGAGCAATGCCTATCAGTTGTGTCTGTTACGGGCGTTCCTGGTATTGCGGGGCATCGTCACAAATCTCGTGCCACTCGGCTTTCGAGCCCACAAAGATATGTGCCGAGACTTTGCCTTCCACCGGCGTATCCAGCGTGCCGATGCGCACCCGTATCGTTTCGGGAGCGCTGTCCCGTCGCCCTGCGACAGGCGAGCCGCAGTTACCGCAAAACAGGCGGGAGACGCCCGCTGCATTGCGGTAATCGCGCAATTCTCCCTTCACGATGCGAAAGTTCGCCGACGGGATCGGTGTGGCGGCGTTGAATGCAGATCCGTTTGCCTTGCGGCAACGGGAGCAATGGCAATACAGGATGGGGCCCAGCGGACCCGTGATTTCGTATTCAACTGCGCCGCATAAACAGCTGCCTTTGTGCATGGCGTTCTCCCGGGATAACGATTATTGCTTCATGGATTCGACGGGTATGGTCAGGGTAACTTCGTCGCTGACGTAAGGAGCATATTTGCCCATATTGAATTCGGAGCGCTTGATCTTGGTGGTGGCGTTTGCGCCGCAGGCATCCTTTTTCATCATCGGATGCGGCATGCACAGCATGGAGGTCACGGTTAACGCCACCGGCTTGGTGATGCCCTTGATGGTCAGATCGCCGTCGACTTCGACCACTTTTTCACCGTCAAATTTGAATTTGTCGGACTTGAAGGTAATGGTCGGAAATTTTGCCGTATCGAAAAAATCCTCCCCCATGAGATGCCCGTTAAAAACAGGATAACCGCTGTCAACCGAGGTGGCATCGATGGTGACATCCGCAGAGCCCGTTTTGGCGGCGCGATCCAGCGTGATGGTGCCCTTGAGCGTGTCAAAACGGCTCATCTGGGTGGAATAGCCGAAATGGCTGTATTCAAAACGCGGCTTGGTGTGATTGGTGTCCAGCACATAGGTTTCCGGTGCCGCAAAAGCAACGGACGAAAAAGCGGCGGCGATACACAGTGCAATGATTTTTTTCATGGTTTTTTCCTTTGTGGTTGAGTTGAAGAGGCTTTTACGGGTGCTGCAAGAACGGTGAAATGAAACCTGATTTGTACATCATCGGCGACCGTATCCAGATCGGTCCATTCACCGATGCCGATGCCATAGTCCAGACGCTTGATATTGAAACTGCCGTCGAACGAGCCTTGATTGCCGACAGTTGTAAAGGTAACCGGCGCACTGACCTCCCGGGTCTGACCCTTGAGCGTGAGTTTGCCTGTGACCTGATAGCGATTGCCGGCAAGCAGTCTGACGCCGGTGGATACAAAGCTGACGAGCGGATAAGCTTTGGTATTGAACCAGAGCTTACCGGCGATGGACTCGTCCGCATCGGCGGAACCCGTATCGATACTGGCAAGCGCTACATCGATATGCGCCTGTGCACCGGCAAGTTTCGCAGGATCGAAAGACAATTGCACAGAAAATTTGCTGAATTTGCCCTCCATAGGTACGCCCATTTGCCTGTAGCCAAATGTCAGCGTGCTTTGAGCCAATTGCAGCTGATTGTATTCTGTCGCTGATGCCGTACCAGCCAGTAATAGCAGTGCAAGCGCGATGATTTTTTTCAGTAAATTCATGAGTTTTTTCCCGGCAACATACGGGCGAGTACGTCGTCCCGATCTATAAAACGATGTTTAAGGGCTGCGGCAATATGCAGCGTCACCAGCACCAGCAGCGTGTAATTGAGTATTTGGTGCACAGAGCCCAGCAAATGTCCCAGCGCCTTATCCTTTGCGACCAGATCGGGCAGCGACAAGATACCGAACCACACCGTCTGCACGCCCTTGGCAGAACTCATCAGCCAGCCAGACAAGGGCACAGCGATGATCAGCAGATAGAGCAGGGCGTGCACGGCACTGCTTGCGGTCTGTTGCCAGCGCGGCATAAGCAGGGCCGGTGGCCGGTGCGTAGTACGCCAAGCAAGACGCAATATCGCCAGCAGCAATACCGTGATACCCGCCCATTTATGATAGCTGTACAGATGCAGCTTGGTCGGTGACAGCTTTAAGCCATGCATGTATAGACCCAGCGGGAACAGCACAAAGATCAGCAGGGCGATCAGCCAGTGCAGCAGCATTGCTGTTGTGCTGTAGCGTACAACTTTCATTTTTTCTCCGTAACGACAGAACATCTTTCCCTCACCCTTGATCCCTCTCCCAAGGGGAGAGGGAAACAGGGCCCTTCTCCCTTCGGGAGAAGGGTGGGGATGAGGGAGCCGAAATTGAAGTCTGTCATATGCTCAAAAAGTTAAACAAATCGGCCATTCCTATAGTCGTCCAGCGCCTGATGTATTTCATCCTGGGTGTTCATTATGAATGGCCCGTATTGGACTATGGGTTCATGCAGCGGATGGCCGGCAATCAGGATCAGGCGGGTGTCGTTAATGTGAAAGTCGCGTAGCGATTCGATTGTTTCCTCGCCCTCCGGGAGAGGGTTTGGGTGAGGGGAACGGGCATGTTTTTCATGCCCGTTGCTGGCGCTTAGCGTTACACCCTCGCCCGCGCTCAAAATACCCATACGGCGCGCTTTGACCTGCGTGTCGCCGACGTTAGCCGCGCCTCGGTAGACATAGATGAAAGCATTGTGCGTGACGGGAATACCGGTCGAAAATTCGCTGCCCGCAGGCAAATGGATATCCAGAAACAAGGGTTCCGTATCCGGACGACTGATAACCCCGGCAACGCCGCAGCTTGTGCCTGCGATGACCCGCACTGTTACGCCACTTGTCGTTACATATTCAGGAATGGAGTCGCTTGCAAAGTCCCGATACCACGGCTGATCCATCTTGCGTTTGGCGGGCAGGTTAACCCAAAGCTGAAAACCTTCCATTACGCCCTCGACCTGTTCGGGCATTTCGGAATGGATTACTCCCCGCCCGGCCGTCATCCACTGCACGCCGCCATTTTCCAGCAGGCCTTGATTGCCTGCGCTGTCACGGTGGCGCATGCGGCCTGACAGCATATAAGTCACCGTCTCGAAGCCACGGTGCGGATGATCTGGAAAACCGGCAATATATTCGTCCGGCACATTGCTGCCGAAGGCATCCAGCATCAGAAAAGGGTCGAGACGCTGCTGGAGTTTCCCGGTCAGCACGCGAGTCAGTTTTACCCCTGCACCATCTGAGGTGGCAATCCCTTCGACCAGTTGTTCGATGTGGCGGTTCATGGCAGTCCTTTTGGTTAACTTCGCGTAGCGATTCGTTCTCACCTTCCCTCACCGGGGGAAGGATGGGATGAGGGAAACTACCGGCGCAAGCCATGTTCAGGGGCAGTGCTTGCGCCATGTCGGTAAGCGTGCACGCATGGTAGTGTAAGCAAAACAATAGATAAAGCTATGAATTCGGGATAGACTATCTCACAAATGGAACAAACCAACCTCTCCGCTGACGATTACATACTGTTTGCCACGATAGTTGAGCAACAGAGTATGGTACGTGCTGCCGAATATCTCTCCATGCCCAAGGCCACGGTCTCGCGCCGTCTGACCAACATGGAAAACGCACTCGCGCAAAAGCTGCTGATACGCACGACACGCCGTCTGACGCTCACCGATTTCGGTCAGGAGTTTCTTGAACACTGCCGCCGCGTGGCGGAAGAAGTCGCAGCCGCACAGGATTTTGTGCGCAGTCAGGAATCCAAGCCGCACGGACGCTTGCGGGTTTCCATGCCGGGCGATTATGCCCGACAGCATTTTTCACGCGCCATCGCCACTTTCATCGGCAGTTATCCCGAGATACAGCTCGATCTGGACCTCTCCTCCCGTCGCGTCGATCTGATCGCCGAGCGTTACGATCTGGCCATCCGCATGGGGGATTTGTCTGACGATGCGACACTGATTGCACGAAAAATAGACGAACAGCATTTCGCGCTATACGCGAGCCCCATCTATCTGGCCTTGCATCCGGCGCCTCTCCATCCCGACGATCTGGCGCATCACCAGGCGGTGCGCCTGCTCTCTGACCGCGGCACGGCGGTGCCCTGGACGCTGCAAAACGGCAAGGAAACATGGGAGGGTGTACCGCCCGGCAGGCTGACCCTGAATTCCCCGGATTTGATCCAGCAGTTGTTGTTGCTCGACGGGGTCGGTATCGCGGCCTTACCATGCAGTTTCGTGGCCGACGATGTGCGCCAGGGACGCTTAGTGCGCGTGTTGCCGGAATGGTCGCTGCCTGCCGTGCCCGCCTGGGCGGTAATGCCGATGCGCCGTTATCTGCCGGCCAAAACGCGTGCTTTTTTAACGCATCTTGAGCGATACATGGAGCATGGCTGAATACTTGTCACACTGTTCATATACTATATCACTTGCCAGCGTCATATAAACCAGACGGATATATACGAAAAATCATGTCAAAACATTACCTTGCATCGCTATTCTCACCTAAATCCGTAGCTGTATTCGGCGCAAGCGACCGTGTCGATTCGGTCGGACAGATCGTTTTTCACAACATGCTGGAGAGCGTGTTTCAGGGTGCGCTGTATCCGGTCAATTCCCGTGTTTCTGAGGTGCAGGGACAACGCGCCTATGCATCGATTGCCGAAATCGAGGACACGGTCGAACTGGTGGTGATAGCCACGCCGCCGCAAACGGTTCCCGACATCATCGAGGAATGCGGCAAGCACGGGGTCAAGGCAGCGGTCATCATCACCGCAGGTTTCGGCGAAATCGGCGCCGAGGGTCAGGAGTTGGAACGCCGCCTGCTGGACAACGCCAAACGCTACGGCATACGTCTGATCGGCCCCAACTGTCTGGGCGTGATGCGCCCCGGAATAGGGCTGAATGCCACCTTCAACAAGGGCGGTGCGAATACCGGCAATCTGGCGCTGGTTTCCCAGTCAGGCGCCTTGTGTACCGCCATACTGGACTGGGCGCAGACCAACGATGTGGGTTTTTCCAGTGTAGTATCGATGGGTTCGTCCGCCGATGTGGATTTCGGCGAAACCCTGGACTATCTGGTATCCGACCCGGAGACACAGAACATCCTGTTGTATATCGAGGGGATACGCGAGTCGCGCCGATTCATGAGTTCCTTGCGCGCCGCCGCCCGCGTCAAGCCGGTGATCCTGATCAAGGTCGGTCGCCACGAGGCGGGTTCCAAGGCTGCCATGTCGCATACCGCCTCATTGGTCGGCTCGGACGATGCGTTCGACGCCGCCGTGCGCCGCGCCGGCGTGGTGCGGGTACAGTCTGTGACGCAACTGTTCTCGGCCGCCAAGGCCTTGTCCTGCGGTTTTCATCCTTCTGGAAACCGTCTGGCGATTGTCACCAACGGCGGTGGGCCCGGCGTGATGGCCACCGATCGCGCATCCGACCTGGGACTTGTCATGGCCAGTCTGTCTGATGCCACCATTGCCCGTTTGAATGAGGTATTGCCGCCCAACTGGTCGCACGGCAATCCTGTGGACATCATCGGCGACGCACAGGCCGACCGCTATCAGCATGCGGTAGCCGCCTGCCTGGAAGATCCGAATGTGGATGGCGTGCTGACCATACTGACTCCGCAGGCGATGACCAAGCCTCTGGCAGCTGCGGAAGTCGTCATTGCGTTGGCCAACCAGTACAAGAAACCGTTGCTGACCTGCTGGATGGGTGAAGCGCAGGTGGCCGAGTCGCGCAAATTGTTCGCCCATGCAAAAAAACCCAACTTCCGCACGCCGGAGCCTGCAGTCGAGGTGTTTTCCTACCTGTCCGATTACTATCAGAACCAGAAATTGCTGATGCAGATGCCGGAACCGCTGGCGCATCAGTTGGCACCCGATGTAGAGGGGGCGCGCATGGTGATCGAAGGCGCACTAATGGACAAGCGTAAAGTATTGAGCGAAATGGAATCGAAGGCATTGCTTGCGGCTTTCCATATTCCGGTCGCGCAAACCATGATCGCCCGGTCACCCAATGAGGCGCTTTTGATTGCACAGCAACTGGGCTTTCCGGTGGCGATGAAGGTTAATTCGCGCGACATTACTCACAAGAGCGATGCGGGCGGCGTGAAGCTCAATCTGGGCAACGCGCAGGCGGTACGTGCGGCGTACCACGAGATCACCGAAAATATCAAACACAACCGTCCCGGGGCTCACGTGGACGGCATCTCCATACAGCCGATGATCGTCAAACCCAACGGGCGTGAGCTGATGGTAGGCGTGATCTGCGATCCGGTATTCGGCCCTGTGATCACCTTTGGTGCAGGCGGCACCATGGTGGAAGTGATGGGCGATGCCGAAGTAACTTTGCCGCCGCTCAACTCTTTTCTGGCCCGCGATCTCATCAACCGAACTCATGTCTCGAAGCTGCTGGCCGCATTCCGCCATATGCCGCCCGCAGACATGGCTGCGCTGGAGTCCGTGTTGTTGCGCGTCTCTGAAATGGTCTGCGAATTGCCGATGCTTACTGAAATGGACATCAATCCTCTGATCCTGGACGAGCATGGCGTGCTGGCCGCCGATGCGCGCGTGGTGGTGGAATTCCGGCAGCCGAGCGCGGATCGTTACTCACACATGGCGATTTACCCTTACCCGACTCATCTGGTCAACCACTGGCAGCTGGCCGACGGCATGGACATCACCATACGCCCGATCAGGCCGGAAGATGCAGAACTGGTTCAGACATTTGTGCGTAATCTGTCGGAACAGTCGCGCTTCTTCCGCTTCATGAACAGCGTGCAGGAATTGAGTCAGACGATGCTGGTGCGCTTCACGCAAATCGACTACAGCCGCGAAATGGCGCTGATCGCAGTGACCGAGTTGCAAGGCCGTGAAGTGGAGCTGGGGGTTGCGCGCTTTGCGATCAATCCGGATGGCGAGAGTTGCGAATTCGCGCTGGTCATCGCCGATCAAATGCATGGCAAAGGGCTGGGGCAACGCCTGATGACGACCCTGATGGATGCGGCCCGCTCCAAAGGACTGAAATCGATTGTGGGCGAAGTGCTCAAAAACAACACCGACATGCTGCATCTGATGGACAGGCTGGGTTTTGAAGTCGAGATCAGCAAGGACGACGACAGTATCAAGTCGGTTCGCAAAGTGCTTTAAAATCGTGATGAATCTATTTGATTTATAGATAAATAGTGGATATTCGCTCGCGCTTTATTCACCCTGCGTACAACAAAGTGCTATAGCCATTTTATGCAAACTGCCTATCTGACACATCCGGCCTGCCTCAAACATGAAATGGGCGCTGACCACCCCGAATCGTCTTTTCGCATCCAGGCGATAGCGGACCAACTCATCGCATCCGGCTTGATGTCTTATCTTGCCCATTACGACGCACCGGAAGCAACATTGGAGCAGTTGTTGCGGGTGCATGAGCCAGCTTACATCGAGTCCGTATTTGCGCAATCTCCAAAATCCGGTCTGGTTTATCTCGATGGCGACACGGCGATGAATCCGCATACCCTATCGGCTGCGCTGCATGCGGCAGGAGCTGCGGTTTATGCGGTTGATCTGGTGATGGAGGGGAGGGCGGAGAACGCATTTTGTAATATTCGTCCCCCCGGA
This sequence comes from Pseudomonadota bacterium, assembly GCA_021783855.1. The sequence continues at coordinate 1,391 of JAJXTL010000083.1, read as the reverse complement.
CATCATGCCGGACGAGCGAGCGCAGCCGGTTTTTGCATTTTCAACAATGTGGCGGTGGCGGCTGCCCATGCACTGCTGCAACATGGCCTGTCACGCGTGGCAATCGCCGATTTCGATGTGCATCACGGCAACGGCACTGAGGATATTTTCCACGACGATCCTCGCGTGATGCTCTGCTCGACCTTTCGCCATCCCTATTATCCGTATTGCGGCAAAGGCAGCGGCAATCAGCACATCATCAACGTGCCGCTGGCGGCGGGTGCTTCAGGCGGGGAATTCAGAGCGGCCGTCACGGATTACTGGCTGCCTGCGCTGACGCAATTTCAGCCGCAATTGCTGCTCATTTCGGCAGGTTTCGATGCGCATCGGGAGGATGATATGGGCGGCCTTGCCTTGCGTGACGCGGACTATATCTGGGTGACCGAACAGCTCAAGTCGCTTGCGGCAGAACACGCCGGACGTCGCATCGTTTCAGTGCTGGAAGGCGGTTATGCGCTGAGTGCGCTGGGACGCTGCGCCACGGCGCACATCAAGGTGTTAAGCGGCCTATAGTATGGCTTGCGCATGCCTGTCTGTTTACAAACAAGCTTGCAAATTATTTGCACATCATTGATTTTTTGATAAATTCGCCTGAAAAAATATAACATGATGAGCATCATATGAACTGTGAGCATCTGGAATTATTGCTGATCCGCAAGATGCCTTACGGCAAGTACAAGGGCTGTGTGATTGCCGATCTGCCTGGAAATTATCTCAACTGGTATGCCAGGGTTGGGTTTCCCTCAGGTGAACTGGGTCAACTGCTTGCGTTGATGCAGGAGCTGGATCACAACGGGCTGTCGTCTTTGCTTGATCCGTTGCGCAAGAGATAACTGGTGTCTGGTGAAGTAATTAATGACCCAACAAAAAATAACTATCCATTTGATTTTATAAGTAATATTTAAGCCGTGAGTCCACATTTACTTCTTTCTGGCAAGAAGTAAATGTGGATGCATGCGTACCAGTTGTTTTAATTATCAATAAAATCAATAGATTATATATCGTTACACGGGAAGCCATTGTCTGGCGGTATAAAAACACCATTTCGTGCGCTCCGCCTCGACTAAAAACTGAAGTATGTTCGTTTTGGCGAACATTCATGACCTTTTGTTACTGTTAAGGGTTGTCGAATACCCTCAATCACAGGGCTGTCAGGATACAAAAGAACGCTGCTGGCAGGCATCCGACAACCGTTAACAATACCGGAGCTTCAGCTTCAAATTTATGGCTCTATGTGAAATACAGTGGGTAACTGAATTTCATTTTGCCGCACAAAAAGTAAATCATGTTGATAAAATTCCCAGTATTGCGGTAACCCCTCGCACGTCTTTTTGCTAGTTGCGCCTTGCTGT
>JAJXTL010000292.1 GCA_021783855.1 Pseudomonadota bacterium | reverse complement strand
GTGTGGAGGAAGCGTTCACCTGGATACTGGGTGATCTTGATGACATGAGGTTTGAAATACATACCCAGAAACACTGACGTACCGCTGATTATCGCAATCAATTACGGAGGTTCAAGTGACAGCTTCAATTAAGGTAGGTCGTCAATAGTGGGCACCAACGGGTTCATGCTACCAACTTATTTTCATAATGATGTACCAGCTCATTCTTCAGCAGTACCCAAAACTTTCCATCGGTGCATTGTCGTAGCAATTTCCCCTGCGCGACATTGAGGCCGGCATGCCAAACTGATCGAGCAGCTTCCTGTACTCATGCGCTTGCTCATCGCGTAACCTACCAGATCACTCGTGAGCATGTTTAACAAAACATTGGTGTCCATTTTTTTCAGCTTACCTCAATCAACAAGAAGAAGGGCTCCAAGCTTGCGATGCCGGTAGTGTATTATTCGCTGCTGATGACTGTAGCGTATGGCGGAAATGCGAAACAGGCCGGGCTCGACGGCAACATACTGCGTCCGCAAAAAATGCTGGATATTGCCACCAAGTAAGCTTGCGCCGGTGGCAGGCCTGACAGATAAGGAGATTTCTCATGCAAAACCTGACACCGATAGAAGCGCACAAGTTCCTGCAGGACAACCCGGAGGCGATATTCATCGATGTGCGCAGCGAAATGGAATACATGTTCATCGGTCACCCGGAGGGGTGCATCTGGATTCCCTGGGTGGACGGGCCTGACTGGGACATCAATCCGAATTTCGTCGCGCAGGTCAAAAAAGCAGCAAGCCTGAACCGTCCTGTGGTGCTGATCTGCCGCTCAGGCCGCCGCTCGATGGATGCCGGTCTTGCGCTCGAGAAGGCAGGGCTGCAGGATGTGTACAACGTGATGCATGGTTTTGAAGGCGATCTCGACGAGAAGCATCACCGCAACTCGCATAACGGCTGGCGCTTTGACGGCCTCCCCTGGATGCAGACCTGATTACCGCAGTTAACTGGAATAAAGCATGAATGTCCCGGATTTTACCGATGCAGAAAAGGAAGTTGTCAGTGCTGAATTGTATAAGCGCTACGGCAAGCAGATTGATGTGGAGCTTGCCGACAGCGAACTGCAACTCGATCCCGCCTCGAAGGAGCTGACCCAGTGTCCCACGCTTTACTGGGCAGAGCGCGGCGCGCAGTTTGTGATATGCAAGACCGGCAACGGGCGTTTCCGCAGCCAGTTTTTCTATTCCGATGCCGACCAGTACGGCACCGGCAAGGAAGAATATCAGGGTTTGCATACCTGCGTCGTGACGCTGTTGCAGGTGCAGGCCGATCACGAACACCTGCTGGTGAATACCTCCGCGGGTGCTACAGCCGCAAATCTTGACGACGAATATCAGGGACCGCTGGTGATTTGAAGATAGCTTGGCGGCATTGCTTGCGTGATGATGCCCGCACTGGGCATCAATCTCTTCAGAAGCAGATTGCTAATCACTTGGCCATTTGCTTTTCGCGGATCTCGTCCAGAGACTTGCAGTCTATGCATTGCGTGGCGGTTGGGCGGGCTTCCAGGCGGCCCAGGCCGATTTCAATCCCGCAATTTTCACAATAGCCATATTCATCGGCATCGATCTTGTTCAGCATTTCATCAATTTTCTTGATCAGCTTGCGCTCGCGGTCGCGGTTGCGCAATTCCAGACTGATGTCGGATTCCTGTGTTGCGCGATCATTTGGGTCGGCAAATACCGTAGCCTCGTCCTGCATGGTGTGTACGGTGCGATCGATATCTTCACCCAGGCCTGACTTGATTTGCTGCAAAACACGGCGAAAATGCTCGCGCTGCTGCGGATTCATGTATGCCTCGCCTTTCTTGGCTTTGTAGGGGGCGATGGGTTTTAATGATAGTTGCGACATTGTACTTCTCCAACGTGAAAAAATTGAGTCCGCTTTAATACCAGAAAGCGGCTTGAAGGGCAACTGTTAAACCTAAAAAGGCTCATATGTCAGCCGGCCTGCAATAAAAAAAGGCTGGGGCGTTTGTTTAGATGTGGCGCTCCCTTGCGCTTCCATTCGGCAATGCTGCGGGTTTGTATGTCTTCTGTCGCAAGGCTGATGTCGGTCGCGACACACAGGCGCGTATGCGGTCTGCATTGTGCAAGCAGCGCTGCAAACAATTTGTCGTTGCGATACGGTGTCTCGATGAATAGCTGGGTTTGTCCGCGTTGGGCAGATTCGGCTTCTAGGGCTGCGATTGCGCTGTTCCTGTCGGTGTCTGCAATGGGCAGGTAGCCATGAAATGCAAAGCGCTGCCCATTGAGACCAGAGGCCATCAACGCCAGCAAAATGGAGGACGGGCCGACCAGCGGGATGACGCGTATGTTTTTTTGATGTGCCAGATTGACGAGTTCGGCGCCCGGGTCTGCGATACCGGGGCAGCCTGCCTCGGAAATCAGCCCCAAGTCATTGCCTGCCAGCAGCGGGATGAGCAGTTCTGAAAGCTCGCCAGCCTTGGTATGTTCATTGAGCGTGGCAAAATGCAGAGACTGGATCGCCTGTTCATGTTTGAGTGCCGAGAGAAATTGCCGCGCGGTCTTGGGTTGCTCTACGACGTAATGCCGCAATGAGCGTGCAATGCCGATCACATGCTGCGGCAGCACCTGATCGGCAGGGGTGTCGCCCAGTGT
>JAJXTL010000291.1 GCA_021783855.1 Pseudomonadota bacterium | reverse complement strand
CGAGTTTCGCGTGGCGACGATTCCGACTGCCAATGGTCTGGAAGATGTGGTGATGCGCGTGCTGGCCGGGGCCAAACCCATTCCGCTGGAAAAGCTGGGATTGCCGTCTCATGTGCTCGCGAGGATCAAAGAGCTGGTGGCGAAACCGTATGGCCTGTTTTTGATCTGCGGTCCGACGGGTTCCGGGAAAACGACCACCTTGCATTCCGTGCTGGGCTTCATCAATTCGCCCGATCGCAAGATATGGACGGCCGAGGATCCTATCGAAATCACTCAGGATGGGCTGCGTCAGGTTCAGGTCAATTCGAACATAGGCTGGACTTTTGCAGCGGCCATGCGCAGCTTCTTGCGCGCCGATCCGGATGTGATCATGGTGGGCGAAATACGTGATGCCGAAACGGCGAAGATTGCCATACAGGCTTCGTTGACGGGCCACATGGTGTTTTCAACCTTGCACACCAACAGCGCAGCAGAGAGCATGGTGCGCCTCCTGGATCTGGGCATGGATCCGTTCAATTTTTCAGATGCGCTGGTGGGCATATTGGCGCAGCGCCTGGCGCGCCGCTACTGCGATGCCTGCAAGCAACCCTATGCAGCGGCAAACGATGAAATGACCGCGCTGGCCGAAGAATACTGCCTGGGCACGCACTTTGATCCCAACGTGGTATTGCAGCAGTGGAAAGAATCCTATTTCAATGCGCAAGAGACATGCACGCTCTATTCCGCCAAGGGGTGCCGCGAGTGTGGCGGTTCCGGATACAGGGGAAGAATTGGTCTGTATGAATTTTTGGAAGCAACAAAGGCGATCAAGAAGCTGGTCCAGCATCAGGGGAATGTCGAGGCATTGCAGGCTGAAGCGCTCAACCATGGCATGCGCACCCTGAAACAGTACGGCATAGAGTTGGTGTTAAAAGGGCAGACCGACATTCTGCAGATCAGGTCTGTGTGCAATTAGTCGGAATGGAAAGTTGAATCTTTGCTATGACGCGCGTTAGAATCCGCATCCCCGCTTTTGGCATTGGCCCGAAATCATGAAATCCTGCCGGTTTGATCTTTCCGTTTTCACCTCATGACGAATCGAATCTCTGACAGGCAGCTCTGGTGGTTGCTGGCGGCAGTCGCGCTGATCTGGTTTTCCAATCTCGAATACCGCACGCTGATCAAGCCGGATGAAGGCCGCTATGCGGAAATTCCCCGTGAAATGCTGGTTAGCGGCGATTGGGTCACGCCGCGCCTGAACGGTCTCAAGTATTTCGAGAAACCGCCGCTGCAATACTGGGCTACTGCAACAGCCTACGAAGTGTTTGGCGAGCATCAGTGGACTGCGCGCCTTTGGACCGGCATGACCGGATTTGCGGGGCTGCTGCTGGTGTGGTTCACCGGATTGCGCCTGTTTGGCCGGGAAGCGGCAAACTATGCTGCGATGCTGCTTGGCAGCAGCATGCTGTATGCGATGATGGGCCATATCAACACGCTGGATATGGGGGTGACATTCTTTATCACGCTGGGCGTGTTTTCCTTTTTGCTCGCGCAACATGACGTCACCCGGCAGGGGCGTCGGAACTGGATGATGCTGGCCTGGGCCGGCATGGGGCTGGCAGTGCTGTCCAAGGGGCTGATGGGCATAGTCCTGCCGGGCACTGCAGTATTTATTTATTGCATGGTGCGGCGCGATTTCTCTGTGTTAAAGCGCATGCATTGGCTGGCCGGCCTCGGCCTGTTTCTGCTGATCACGGCGCCCTGGTTTTATCTGGTCATCAAAGCCAATCCCGAATTCTTTCAGCGCTTTTTCATCTATGAGCATTACACTCGCTTCATGACGAAGGAGTTGGGGCGTTATCAGCCCTGGTATTATTTCGTCCCCATCCTGTTGTCAGGCGCTTTGCCATGGACCGCGCTATTGTTCGATTCTTTGTTCCATATCGGCAAACCCACTGCATCCGGGACAGATAAGAAACCGTTCCATGCCGCCTTGTTCCTATTGATATGGGCGATTTTTATATATGTGTTTTTTTCCATTTCCGACTCCAAGCTGCCCTCTTATTTGTTGCCGATGTTTCCCGCGCTGGCCTTGCTGATGGGGCGCCGTCTGGTCGAAATTCGCGAACGGCTCCTGTTCTGGTATGTTGCCACGGTGATACCTGTTGCGCTGCTGTTGCTCGGGGTGTCTGCTAATGTCGGCAGGTTTGCCGACACGCCTAACCAGATGGAGTTGTATCCGCATTACGCCGTCTGGCTGGTGTCTGCCTCACTGATTTTGTTAACGGGATTGCTGGTCGGCATGCGTCTGTTGTGGAAGGAAAACAAATTTCCTGCTGTGCTGATCATTTCGCTGGCAAGCCTGCTTGCCGCGCAGCTCGGCGTGTCAGGTTACAATACCGTGGCGCGGGAGCGCTCTGCGAAACATATTGCAGAGGCGATACGCGCCGATGTGAAACCGGATATTCCTTTTTATTCCGTGCTGACCTATGAGCAGACCCTGCCGTTTTATCTCAAACGCACCTTCACGCTGGTGCAGTATCAGGACGAGATGAAGTTTGGCATCGAACAAGAGCCATGGCGCTGGGTGCCCACGCTGGCAGATTTTGCCAAGGTATGGGCAGCCCAACCCAAGGCGTTGGCGATCATGCAGGTTCAGGTTTATCCGCTACTTCAAGGAATGGGG
>JAJXTL010000004.1 GCA_021783855.1 Pseudomonadota bacterium | reverse complement strand
GTTTGGGGGGGCCGAATCAACAAACCACAGCACGGCGTAAAGCAGGATCAGCGCTGTCAGTATGAACGCGAGCAAACCCAGTACCGGACCCAGTCCCAGCATTTCCAGCATGTCCGATTTTAATTTTGAAAACGGTGTTTGCCTCATCGCTGCCCCCGGCTTTCTTACATGCCGACATTCAAACACGTCGGCGCTCATCTGGCAATCTGCTCTCCTGATCGGTCAGCAGTGGCTGAGATCAAGAAATCTCATCCGAACACATTTTTCGCATCAGTTTTTTGTCCAGTTTGCCGACGCTGGTGCGTTGAAGAACGGTGACAAAACGGATATGAATCAGACGGGCATAGCGCGACAGACATCCTTCATCGACGCGCCGGTTTAGCGGTTCCCTTAATTCGTCTGCACCGACCTCTGCGCCCGCTTTGAGCACCACCAGCGCGAGCGGACGCTCTCCCCATTTTTGGTCGGGAACGCCGATTACGGCGACTTCGCTCACCGCATGATGTTCTGAAATCAGGCTCTCCAGCTCCAGCGAAGACAGCCACTCGCCGCTACACTTGATGACATCCTTCAGACGATCGGTGATGTTCAGCACCCCCGCAGCATTCCGCGTGCCGATGTCGCCGGTATGCAGATAGCCGCCACGCCAGAGCGCTTCCGACGCTTCATCATCGTACAGATAACTCATGCTAAGCCAGGGCGCGCGCACCACGACTTCACCTGCGGTTTGCCCGTCTCGCGGCACTTCGCTGCCATTGTTGTCCACGACGCGCATCTCAACCAGCGGGATGGTTCGCCCGGCACGGATGCGCTGTGTGAGCGCTGCCTGCGGCGCCTCATCGTCGCCAGCTTCGAGCTGCCCGAGCGACAGAATGGGGCAAGTCTCGGACAGCCCGTATCCTGCGTACACGTTTATGCCGCGATCCAGCGCTGCCTGCGCCAGCCCTCTGGGCAAAGCCGATCCGCCGATCACTACTTTCCAGCCGGACAGATCCACTGTCAGCGGGCTTGCCAGCAACAGATGCAATATGGTCGGTACGCAATGCGAGAATGTCACGCCCTCCTGGCGGATGAGGTGCAGCAGCGCATCCGGCTGATAGCGGCCCGGATAGACCTGTTTGGTGCACAGCATCGTGGCAACGTAGGGAAACCCCCACGCATGAACGTGGAACATCGGCGTGATCGGCATGTAAACATCCCCTCTGCCGAAATTCCCCTGAATCGGAGCCGTGCCGAAGGCTGCCGCCGTTGCCAGGGTATGCAACACCAGCTGGCGATGGCTGAAATGCACACCCTTGGGCATCCCCGTCGTGCCGGTAGTATAAAAAGTGGTGGCGCGCGTATTTTCGTCGAAATCGGGGAATACGTAATTTTCGTCCCCGCCCGCCAGCAGGGTTTCATAGTCGGTCGCAAAGTGCGGCGGACATACCGGCTGGGCGGAATCAGACAACAGCACGAAGCGGCTCACCGTTTCGAGCCGGTCGCCGATACTTGCCAGCAAAGGGAGAAAATCCTCGTGCACCAGCAGCCAGTCGGCGCGCGCATGATTGAGGGTATAGGCGATCTGCTCCGGCGGCAGCCGCACGTTCACCGTCTGCAACACGGCACCCTGCATGGGAATGGCGAAAAAACATTCCAGGTAGCGGTGGCTGTCCCAGTCCATCACGGCAACCGTCAGTCCCGGCAGCACCGCGCTGCCCAGGCGGGCGATACGTCTGCACAGTGTACGGTAGTCGCAGCGCCACAGATCGCGGTAGACGATTTCCTGATCGGCTGCGTTCGCCCGCGGTGTGTGTAGTAACTGTTTGATTAATAACTGATAGTTGTAGGCTGACATCTCGCATTTTCCTGCATGTGGATTTGTTTTAAATTTCCTGTACATCGGGCATGCGCCGGCGCAGGTTATGGTCTATACGGTTTTTTAAGTGATATGATATGCCGGACTGATGAAAAAATCAGGCCGTCGCTGTTCGGCTTCTTGCAATTACTTTGTATTTCTATCATGGAACGAAAAATAGGCCTGATCCTGACCGGAGGCGGTGCCCGCGCCGCCTATCAGGTTGGCGTATTGAAGGCGATTGCCAGGATTTTACCGCGCCGCGCGCCCAATCCGTTTTTCGTGATATGCGGCACTTCGGCAGGCTCGCTCAATGCCGTCACGCTGGCCGTAAACGCGCAGCGCTTCCGCTTAGGCGTGCAACATCTGCTGGGTATCTGGAAAAATTCCCGCATCGATGACATTTATCGCACCGACCCGGCTGGCGTATTCGGCAACAGCCTGAGCTGGATAGGCGGTATGTTGCTGGGCAGCATGGGTATCCATAAGTCAAAATCCGTATCACTGCTCGACAATTCGCCGCTGGCCGATTTTCTGGCAGAGAAATTGCCATGCCAAAAAATTCAGGAAAATATCGACGCAGGCTTGCTGCATGCCCTGAGCATCACTGCTTCGGGCTATGGGTCAGGACAGTCGGTGACGTTCTACCAGGGCGTGCCGGAAATCGAGCCATGGAGGCGCGCGCGCAGACTGGGCGTTCCGGCCAGAATCGAAATCCGTCATTTACTGGCATCCGCAGCCATCCCCTTTATTTTTCCAGCCGTACGCATCAACCGTGAGTATTTCGGCGACGGATCGATGCGCCAGATTGCGCCCATCAGCCCCGCGCTGCATCTGGGAGCAGACCGCTTGCTGGTCATCAGTGTGGGGCAGAATGGCGGTGCGACCCCTGAGCGCGAGCAGACTCCGGACTATCCGTCGCTGGCGCAAATTGCAGGACACGCATTGAACAGCATTTTTCTCGACAGCATGGAAGTGGATATTGAACGCTTGTTGCGCATCAACCACACGGTCGGCAGCATACCCGAAGAAATCCGCCGCAACGCCAATCTGCGCCATGTCGACGTGCTGATATTTTCACCCAGTCAGCCCATCGAGAAAATCGCCGAGCGCTATGCGGCCAAGCTTCCCTGGACGATCCGCTACCTGTTGCGCTGGATAGGCGCTATGCGCCACAGTGGCGCAAATCTGATGAGCTATCTGTTGTTCGAAAAAAGCTATTGCCGCGCCCTGATCAATCTGGGTTATCAGGATGCGATGAAGCGCCGCGAAGAGATCATTACGTTTTTCGGCCAGCAACCTTGAACCACAGTTCATAGCAGGATGCTTTTGATGGCCGACATGCACAGCAGCGCGTAACCTGCCGCCAGAAGATCGTCGAACATCACACCCAGTCCTCCGTGCCAGTTGCTGTCGAAATGGCGTATCGGCGGGGGCTTGAGAATGTCAAACAAGCGAAACAGCGCGAAAGCGATCACCATCCACTTCCATCCCGGCGGGGTGAAGAACAGCACCAGCAGCATCGCGACGATCTCGTCCCAGACGATGCCGCCGTAATCCGCGACACCCAGTGCCCGACTGGTGATATCGCACATCCATGCGCCGATGAAGAACGCGCACAACAGCATGAACAGGTACTGGTTGTCTGACAGATGCGGCGCGACAGCCCAGTAAATCGGATAAGCTGCCAGCGTGCCGAAGGTGCCGGGCGCACGGCGCGCCAGCCCGCTGCCGAAGCCGAACGACAATATATGTGCCGGATGGCTGAACAGAAATCTCCAGCTTGGTTGAATTTTCAATTCACCTTCTTCGTGTAACTTATCGGAAATGGTCATAACCGCTGTTTTCAGTATTAATCGGATTGCCAGCCGCATCGCGAATTGCACGCCCCGCAACAATTTTACCTACGCATGTCAACGGCAAGCCCAGCTGCTCGCCGATATTCAGCACGTCGTTGTGGCGTGAGGCAGGCGCAGTAAAACACAATTCATAATCATCGCCGCCCGACAGCAGACAGCGCTGAGCTAGCATCCGGTCTGGCAGTTTCTGCAAGATGGCCGATGCGGGGACAGACGGCAACGCCAGCTCTGCACCGACTTGCGAGGCATCGAGTATATGCATGAGATCAGCCAGCAAGCCATCCGATATATCGATCGCGCTGCCGGCGATGCCGCGCAACGCAAGACCCAGCGCTACGCGCGGTTGCGGCTGATGTAATGCAGGCGCGCAGGCGGCGAACTCGTCTTTTGTCAAGACGACGCGGCCTTGCAGATGGGCAAGTGCCAGGGCCGCATCGCCCAGCTTGCCGGATACCCATATTTCGTCGCCTGCCTGTGCACCGCTGCGCCGCAACGCAAGTTCAGCATCCACCTCGCCGAATATCGTCACGCAAAGATTGAGCGGCCCGCGCGTGGTATCGCCGCCGACCAGTTCCACGCCATGCATCTCTGCCAAGGCAAAAAATCCTGCGCTGAACTGTTCCAGCCAGGCGTCATCCAGAATGATATTAACGTCGCATCGCGATTCGTTCGTCCCCTCTACCTCCGGGGGATAACCAGCGACTTGCTCGCTTGCGGGCTTAGTCGAATGGCTAGTGGTTCCATCAGGGTTAGGGTGGAGGGGGCGGTCATGAGCAATTGCATGACCGTATGGCAAAGACAACGCCAGCGTAGCCCAGCGCGGCACAGCGCCCATGGCGGCCAAATCGGACAGATTGACCGCCAGCGTCTTGTGCCCCAGCAAAAAAGGGTCGGCGTCACTAAAAAAATGCGTGCCGCATACCAGCATGTCGGAAGACACTGCCAGCAGCTTGTCGCAACCTAATTGCAGCAAGGCCGCATCGTCACCCACGCCCAGTAGCGCGCTTGGCGTGGGGCGCGTGAAATAGCGACGGATCAGATCGAATTCAGACATGTTTGATTGGCAAGTAGTCAGTGGAAAGTAGTAAGTGGTTTTCACTGAGGCGCAGCCGCTCTACTTACCACTCACCACTTACAACTCACTACTTCCTGTTGTTAGCAAACTCGACCGCGCGAACCTTGGGCGCCAGCTTGTCCAGCACGCCGTTGACGTATTTGTGACCGTCGGTGCCGCCAAAGGTCTTGGCAAGCTCGACCGCTTCGTTGATGACCACTTTGTAAGGCACATCCAGTTGCTGGGAGAGCTCGAAGGCAGCCAGCAACAGTACCGAAAATTCCACAGTGCTCAACTCGGAAAGCTCACGGTCAAGATGAGGACTCAGCAGTGTTTCCAGCGCCTCATGGTGAGACAGCACGCCGTGCAACAGCCGCGTATACATGGCTTTGTCGTAACGCCCCAGATTTTTTTCGCCCAGCAGATGCTTTTCTATCTCGGACGCATCCGAGCCCGACACGCGCCATTGATAAACGCCTTGCATAGCCAGTTCCCGTGCGCGATGGCGCGGGCTTTGCTGCGGCTTGGCTGCGCTTGCCTCCGCTTCAGCGCTCATACCAGATCACACAGCAAATTGGCCATTTCAACCGCCGCCTCTGCCGCCTCGCTGCCTTTCACGCTGATGCGCTCAAGTGCCTGATCGTCGTTGTCGGTGGTCAAAATCGCATTGGCGATCGGCACGCCGCAAGCCAGCTGCACATCCCCCACGCCCCGTGCCGACTCGTTCGATACCACCTCAAAATGATAGGTGTCGCCGCGTATCACTGCACCCAGTGCGATCAGCGCATCGTACTTTTCGCTGTCGGCCATGTGCAACAGCACCAGCGGGATTTCAAGCGCACCCGGCACGGTCGCCAGGGTGATATCGTCTTCCGCTACGCCGAGATTCACCAGTCGCGCGCGGCAGGATGCCAGCAGGCCTTCGCAGACCTCTGGATTAAAGCGGCTCTGTACGATACCGATGCGCAGACCTTTGCCGTCCAGATTTTTTTCGATTTCTTTCATTTTCCTGCTCCTTTATTCGTGATTCGCGTAGCCTGTCACTTCCAGCCCGAAACCCGCCATGCTTGGCATCTTGTGCGGGCGGGCCAGAAGACGCATCTTACCGACATTCAGGTCGCGCAATATCTGCGCACCGATACCGTAGCTGCGCGGATCCCAGTGTGCATGCTGCTGAACGCTCTCATCCTGTGTCGCACGGGCGAGCAGATCCTGCGGCGATTCGCCCCGGTGCAGCAACACCAGTACGCCCGCCCTGGCTTCGCTCATTTTTTGCAGGGCTTCATGTACACTGGTCGAATGCGCGGGGGATTTCTGCTCCAGAAAATCCATCACCGACAAAGGCTCATGCACGCGCACCAGCGTTTCCTGCTGCGGTTCGATCTTGCCCTTGACCAGCGCCAGATGGGTGCGCTGCGTGGTCTTGTCCACATAGGTCATCATCTCGAATTCGCCGTGCGCGGTCTGAACGCGTCGCGTCGCCATCCGTTCGACCAGTTTTTCATGCTGGCTGCGATGTTCGATCAGATCGGCGATGGTGCCGATTTTCAATCCATGCAGTTTGGCGTACTCGATCAGATCCGGCAGGCGAGCCATTTCGCCGTCGTCCTTGAGTATCTCGCAGATCACCGAAGCCGGCGTCAAGCCTGCCATCTGCGCCAGATCGCAACCGGCTTCAGTGTGTCCGGCACGCACCAGCACGCCGCCGTTTTGTGCGCGCAGCGGGAAAATATGACCGGGTTGTACGATGTCGGCAGGCCTGGCATTTTTATCGGCTGCGGCCAGGATGGTGCGCGCACGGTCTCCCGCCGAAATGCCGGTTGTCACGCCTGTTGCCGCCTCGATGGACATGGTGAAATTGGTTGCCAGCTGCAAGCCATTTTCCTGCACCATCAGGGGTAGATTGATCTGTCTGCAATGGGCTTCGGTGAGCGTGAGACAAATCAGCCCGCGGCCATGGCGGGCCATGAAGTTGATTTTCTCAGGGGTGGCGAATTCGGCGGCAAATATCAGGTCGCCCTCGTTTTCACGGTCTTCCTCATCCACCAGAATGACCATATTCCCTTTGCTGATTTCCTCGATGATTTCTCGTATTGGTGTGATATCTGTCATGCATAACCTCGAAATTGGCGGGGCAGCGCGCCGTGCGACCCAAAGGGGTGTGATTCTATCATCTTGGCGCTCACCGCTCACGCCGTTTGCGTCAAAGGTTGAAATTGCGATTGACGCAGATATGCGCAACAGAGCAGCCGGGGTGAAAAATATGCGCATGACTTCCCGACAAATCGAACTATCCGTTAAGATCCGGATGCTTTGCGGATGCTATGGGGGTGTTTTCGCTCGTAAAATTGTGCGAGCGGGGTAAATGGAAAAGTGAAACAAGCGCCGGTTCGAGGCGATTTACCTCATTGCACGCAACTCTGCATTAGAATGCAGGGACTATCAGCCGGTTCAACGCATCAAGTGATTTCAACCAAAAACTATTATTGGCGTATCGCCGGTTTCTATTTTTTCTATTACGCGTTCATCGGGATGTTTGCTCCCTACTGGAGCTTGTACCTGAAATCCATACACTTCAATGCGGTCGAGATTGCGACGCTGATGTCGGTACAGCCGGTGATGCGCATGCTGGCCCCCAATCTGTGGGGCTGGCTGGCCGACCATACCGGCCGGCGAATACGGGTGATACAGCTTGCAGCCTCCTTAAGTGCGGTATTTTATCTCGGGGTGTTCATGACTGCCAGTTTCTGGGGCATGTTGCTGGTGCTGGCTTTGATGAGTTTCTTCTGGAGTGCATCAATGCCGCTGGTCGAAGCGACCACCTTGAGTTATCTGGGCCGGCGCGCGGCGCGTTACGGCAGAATTCGCATCTGGGGTTCGATAGGCTTCATCGTCTCGGTGGTGGGATTGGGTTTTGCCTTTGACTACATCGCCATTGCCTGGCTGTTGTGGGCGGGATTGATCTGTGAATTGGGTATCCTGATTTTTTCCGGGCAGATGCCGACGACGCCCGTGCTTGCGCATCACACCGATCATCAGTCTATCAGGCAGCTCGTGCTGCAACCGCGTGTGCTGATGTTGTTCGGTGCGTGTTTTTTGATGTCAGCCGCACATGGCCCGTATTACACATTTTTTTCCATCTATCTGGTTGAGCATGGTTATGCAAAAAGTGCGGTAGGAGCGTTGTGGGCGCTTGGTGTGATCTGTGAAATTGCCGTGTTTTTCGTGATGCCGAGGCTGGCTACCCGTTACGGCTATATACGCATTCTGATAGTGAGTTTCGGTCTTGCCGTGGTGCGCTTCATGCTGATAGGATGGGGCGTTGATTTTCTGTTGCTGCTGCTCATCGCGCAAGTGTTGCATGCCGCCACCTTCGGCGCCTATCACGCCTCGTCGGTAGCGCTGGTGCATGAACTCTTTCAGGGGCGTCATCAATCCAAAGGCCAGGCATTGTTCGGCAGCCTGACCTATGGCGCGGGCGGCGTGCTGGGCGGACTGGCCAGCGGGCCGATCTGGCAGCATTACGGTGCGGGTATTCTGTATTCGTGCAGCGCGCTGATGGCGCTGTTTGGGTTGCTGTTGCTGTTAAGGGCTCGTTCATGAGTAAGGTGCGTTTTGTTGTCAGTCTGCGATGGATGCAAGGCATGAGCAGGCAATTGTTGTTCGATGGGCAAGGTTTGCAACAGGCGCGCGGCTACACAGTAGCACGCCAGGGGGGCGCCAAGTCGCGTTTGATATGGCATAATCCCGCGTTCCTACGGGCATGGCAAGCTGCCATCCCAAAATGATGCAATGTGCAGGGAATGAATGCTTGCGCGAGTTTCACGTTAAAATTAAATATCGGCTAGGCGACACACTATGAGTGCACAAACTCTTTACGACAAACTCTGGAATTCTCACGTGGTGAGACAGGATGAGGACGGCACCGCGTTGATTTATATCGACCGGCAATTGGTCCATGAGGTGACCAGCCCGCAAGCCTTCGAGGGGTTGAGGCTGGCGCATCGCCGCCCGTGGCGCATCGCATCGATGCTGGCGGTGCCCGATCATAATGTGCCGACTACCAATCGCGCGGCAGGCATTGCTGATCCGGTCTCGCGCATTCAGGTGGAGACGCTGGATGCGAATTGCGCCGAGTTTGGCGTGACGGAATTTAAAATGAACGACATCCGTCAGGGTATCGTGCATGTGATCGGCCCTGAACAGGGAGCGACCTTGCCCGGCATGACGGTGGTGTGCGGCGATTCGCACACCAGCACCCATGGCGCGTTCGCCGCGCTGGCGCACGGCATCGGCACCTCCGAAGTCGAGCATGTGATGGCGACGCAGTGTCTGGTTGCCAAGAAATCAAAATCCATGGAGGTGCGTGTCGAAGGCATGCTGGGACACGGTGTTACCGCAAAGGACATTGCGCTGGCGGTGATCGGCAAGATCGGTACGGCGGGTGGTACGGGTTACGCAATCGAGTTTGCAGGAAGTGCCATCCGTGCATTGAGCATGGAAGGGCGCATGACCCTGTGCAACATGGCGATAGAGGCGGGCGCGCGCGCCGGGATGATTGCGGTGGATGATACAACCCTGAACTACCTCAAAGGCCGTCCCTTTGCACCTTATGGGCCGCAGTGGGATCAGGCCGTGGCGCAGTGGCGTGAACTGCACAGCGATCAGGGCGCCACTTTCGACGCCGGCGTGCTGCTGGATGCGGCGGAAATTCGTCCTCAGGTGACCTGGGGTACTTCTCCTGAAATGGTGGTGGCGGTGGATGGCTGCGTGCCGGACCCGGCGACGTTGGGCGCCGACAAGCGTGAAGGCGCAGAGCGCGCGTTGATTTACATGGGGTTGAGCGCTAACACGCCCATTACCGATATTAAAATCGACAAGGTATTTATCGGCTCCTGTACCAACGGGCGTATTGAAGATATACGTGCCGCAGCTGCCGTAATTAAAGGCGGAAAAGTCACCGTGAAACAGGCGATGGTGGTGCCCGGTTCCGGTCTGGTCAAGCGGCAGGCCGAGCAGGAAGGGCTGGACAAGATATTTATGGACGCGGGCTTCGAGTGGCGCGAGCCGGGTTGTTCGATGTGCCTTGCGATGAATGACGACAAACTGGCGGCAGGCGAGCGTTGCGCGTCTACCTCCAACCGGAACTTCGAGGGGCGTCAGGGACAGGGCGGACGCACGCATCTGGTCAGTCCCGAGATGGCGGCGGCAGCAGCGATTGCCGGACATTTTGTGGATGTAAGCAAATTGTGAAAGACGCGTTCATGAAGAAACTGCTGACTTCGCTGATCGTGTTGGGTGTGCTTGCAGCTACGCATGCATCTGCCGAGGAGAGTGTTCCGGAACGAGTTGGCAGTGCGGTTAAGCGCGGTGGTGAAGCTGCCGGACGTGGTATTGAAAAGGGTGCGGAGGCGGCGGGTCATGGCATCCAAAAGGGCGGCGATGCAACGGTTAAAGGTTTGAAAACGGCCGGTAAGTGGGTGGACAGGAAGCTGCATGTGGGCGAGCAAAAATCAGGAAAGGCATCAGAGTCAAAATGAAAAAATTTACCCTGCTCAATGGTCTGGTCGCGCCTTTGGATCGCGCCAACGTGGACACGGATGCGATTATCCCGAAACAATTTCTGAAATCCATCAAGCGTTCAGGTTTCGGCCCGAATGCATTCGATGAATGGCGTTATCTGGATCACGGCGAGCCGGGACAGGATTGCGGCACGCGACAGATCAATCCCGAGTTCGTGCTGAACCAGCCGCGCTACCAGGGCGCGCAGATTCTGCTGACACGCGAGAATTTCGGGTGCGGCTCCTCGCGCGAACACGCGCCATGGGCGTTGGAAGATTACGGTTTTCGCGCCATTATTGCACCCAGTTTTGCCGACATTTTTTTTAATAACTGCTTCAAGAACGGTCTGTTGCCGATCAGGTTGGATGCGGACAAAGTTGATATGCTGTTTCGTGCGGTGGAAGCAAACATCGGTTATAAGCTTGCGATCGACCTTGAGCAGCAGACCATCAGCGCACCGGACGGGACGGTCTATCCGTTTGAAGTTGACGCATTCCGTAAACATTGTTTGCTGAACGGGCTGGACGACATCGGGTTGACCTTGCAGCATGTGGCTGAGATTGCCGCGTTTGAGGCTAGGCACCACGCAGCGCAGCCCTGGCTGTAAGATGCGCCTGACCGAAGAGGAGCAATCGGTCATCAAACGCATTGTCGCTGAAGTGTTCGGCGAGGATGCGGTCTTGTGGCTATTTGGCTCGCGGGTGGATGATTCCAAGCGCGGCGGGGATGTGGATTTATATGTAGTGCCTGCACAGTGTGACGATCTGTTTATGAAGCGGGTGACTTGTCTGGGAAAACTGGAAGCGGCGTTGCCCTATCCTGTTGATCTGGTGGTGCATGAGCCGGGACGCGACTTGCCGATATACCGTATCGCGCAGGCACAGGGGGTCAGATTATGAATGACAATGTGATTGAGGCTTTGCGGGACAAGCTGAAACAATTGCAGAAAATTCGCCGTAATCTGGCCTATTCTTACGATAAGGTGACCAGTTGGTGGCGGGTGGATGCCGATTTTGATGGCTGGAATGAAGATCAGCTTGAATCGTTGGCCGCGTTCAAGGGGCGTTTCGCCGAGTTTCAGGATCACCTTGCGTCGGCGATGAAGCTGATTGCGAATATCGAAGGTGAGGATGCGCGACTGTTCACTTACGTGCTCAATTACATGGTGCAGTTGGATATTATTTCCGACATGAACGACTGGCTGGCGGTGAGAGGTTTGAGAAATACGGCAACGCACGATTACTCTGAGTCGGAAGCGACTAAAGCGAAACACTTCGACAGTTTGCTTCAAAACTCCGCTTATCTTTTCGACGTGTTTGAGAGTTTGAAAAATTTTGTATCGACTAACTACCAAACAAATCGAAATGAAGAAATTTAAGGAAATTATTTTAGGGTTCGCGGCGATATTCTTGTCTTTGGTGTCTTTTGTAATGCTTTTTTATACTTTGAAAGGTTTTGTCGAAGTAGGTGAAAAGGTTTTTACAGCCCTGAATACTACGCCTTTTGCTGTAATCAGGCCTTGGGAAATTGTCGTTATCGTGTGGGCAATTTTTGTGTCATCTGGCATTATTTTTTTGCTTCAGTTATTTAAAAGTATTTTCGATGTGACTGTGAAAAAAATGTGTGATGCCGCTGCTAAAGATATTGTTGAATTGATTGAGAAATGGACTAGAAAATGAAAATAGCAGTTTTGCCGGGTGACGGCATAGGACCGGAAATTGTGGCGCAGGCTGCAAAAGTACTTGAAGCGTTGCGCAGTGAGGGTTTGCCGATTGAAATGGAGTATGCCCATATCGGTGGCGCAGGTTATGATGCGGCGGGTGATCCGTTTCCGGTGGCGACAGAAACGCTGGTGCAGGCGAGTGATGCGGTGCTGCTGGGTGCGGTGGGCGGCTATCAATATGATACCTTGCCGCGTCCGCTGCGCCCTGAACAAGGTTTGTTGCGTATACGTAAGACATTGAATTTATTTGCAAATTTACGTCCTGCGCTGGTATATCCGGAGCTGGTTAGTTCGTCCAGCCTGAAGCCTGAGCTGGTATCGGATCTGGATATCATGATTCTGCGCGAACTGACCGGCGATATTTATTTCGGTCAGCCGCGCGGCATCCGCACACTGGATAACGGCGAGCGTCAGGGTTTTGACACCATGCACTACAGCGAGTCGGAGATTCGCCGTGTGGCGCATGTCGGTTTCCAGATTGCGATGAAGCGCAGCTTCAAGCTGTGTTCAGTGGATAAGGCTAATGTGCTGGACACCAGCATGTTATGGCGCGAGATCGTTACCGATGTGGCGCGCGAATATCCTGAGGTGGTGTTGTCGCATATGTATGTGGACAACGCCGCGATGCAACTGGTGCGTGCGCCCAAGCAGTTTGACGTGATTCTGACCGGAAATATTTTCGGTGACATTTTGTCTGACGAAGCCTCGATGCTGACCGGTTCCATCGGCATGCTGCCGTCCGCGTCGCTGGATGCGAACAACAAGGGTTTGTATGAGCCTTGTCATGGTTCTGCGCCGGATATTGCGGGTATGGACATTGCGAATCCGCTGGCGACGATATTGTCGGTGGCGATGATGATGCGCTACACGTTTGGGCAGGAAGCGCTTGCGCTGCGCATTGAAACTGCGGTGCGTCGCGTGTTGCAGCAAGGGTTGCGCACTGCGGATATTTTCGAGGCCGGCATGCAGAAGACAGGCTGTGCGGCGATGGGTGATGCGGTGGTTGCGGCGCTGTAGAACAAGGTAGGGTACATTCATGCACCAGTTCGATGCAATGGTGCGCAATGCCGCAAGGGCATTCCCGCGGAATATAAAGGCGATAAATCGTCTGTTCCTGAATGAAAGCGCACCCTGCAAAATTTGATTATTAAGGAATAAGAAACATGAGCAAGCAAGATGAAGAACTTTTATCCCGGCGCCGGTACGATGTATGCATTTTGGGCGCAACCGGCGCGGTGGGCGAGGCGATGCTGGCGATCCTGGAACAACGCAAGTTCCCGGTGCGCAACCTTTATCTGCTGGCTTCCAGCCGCTCAGCAGGCACCGAGATCATGTTCCGTGGTGAAGAAGTCACCGTGCTGGATGTGGAAGGTTTCGATTTCTCGCAGGTGCAAATCGGCTTGTTTTCGGCAGGCGGCAGCGTGTCTGAAAAATATGCACCGATTGCCGCTGCGGCCGGTTGCGTGGTGATCGACAATACCGCACATTTTCGTTACGACCGCGATATTCCGCTGGTGGTGCCCGAAGTCAATCCGCACGCGATTGCGCAATACAAGAATCGCGGCATCATTGCCAATCCGAACTGTTCGACCATACAGATGATGGTGGCATTGAAGCCCATCCGTGACGCGGTGGGTATTGCGCGTATCAATGTGGCGACTTATCAGGCCGTATCGGGCACCGGTAAGGAAGCAATCGAGGAGCTTGCCAATCAGACCCGCGCGCTGTTCAGCTCGCAGGATGTGGAGGTGGAGGTCTATCCCAAGCGGATCGCCTTCAACGTGTTGCCGCAGATCGATGTGTTCATGGAGAACGGCTACACCAAGGAAGAAATGAAGATGGTGTGGGAGACTCAGAAAATCATGGAAGACGATACCATACTGGTGAATCCGACTGCGGTACGGGTGCCGGTGTTCTATGGTCATTCCGAAGCGCTGCATATCGAAACACGCAAGAAGATCACGGCTATCGAGGCGCGTGCCTTGCTGGAAAAGGCGCCGGGCGTGGTGGTGATGGATGAGCGCGTGCCGGGAGGCTGGCCGACGGCGGTAGATGCGGCGGGTACTGACGCGACTTACGTCGGACGCATACGCGAAGATTTGTCGCATCCGCTGGGTCTGGATATGTGGGTAGTGAGCGATAATGTGCGTAAAGGCGCGGCCCTCAACAGTGTGCAAATCGCCGAAATCCTGATTGCCGAATATCTGAATTAGTTGCCGAATATCTGAATTGGACTGTTGTCCAACGGTGCGGTTTTGTTATGATTGCGTCGTTATTTTCGTTACTCAATAAATAAAGCGAGGCAGGTACTGTGCGAAAATTCTTGGTGAAACTCCCGGCCATTCGACCAGACAGGCAGGCTACGCCAGCCCAGTCTGTCCTGAACATTGACGAAGGGTTGCCGCTTGTGGTGAAACAGGCTGACTTGTCGATGCCTGAACATTCGATGGTTGGAACGGTTATTCAATTCAAGAAGTTCACCAAGCCCCGCAAGCTGACACTGCAAGCGATCGGCATGACGCTCGGGCTGACGCTAAGCGCGTGGGGTAATGCCGTGGGTATGGGCGGAATCAATGTGGTTTCTGCGCTGGGTCAGCCGCTCAAGGCGGAAATCGAACTGGTGGCAGTGAGCAAGGCAGACAAACCCAGTCTGGTCGCACGCCTGGCTTCGCCTGATACCTACAAGGGCGCAGGGCTGGATTATCCCTTCGGTGTCAAATACAGTTTCAAGATTGAAAATCGCGCGAATGGCGAGCCTTACCTCATGCTTTCCAGTAGCCAGGCAATCAACGATCCTTTTGTCAGTCTGCTGGTTGAGTTGTCCTGGTCGTCCGGCAGGTTGATGCGCGAATATACTTTTTTACTCGATCCGCCGGGTTATGTTGCCGAACAGCCCAAGCCTTCAGCGGTGCAGGCTGTGGCGCCGGTGGTGGTGCAGACTGAGCTTCCTCCTCCTGCTGCTGCGCAGCCGGTGAAACCCGAAAAGTTGGAAGGAGAAAGGCCGCTCGTCAGTGCTGTCAAAGCGGTCGAAAAGCCGGCGGCACCTGTTGAGAAACGTGCAGCAAAGTCTGAACAGATTGCAACGGGTGCTGTTACTGTCAGGAATGGCGACAGCCTTAATAAAATTGCTGCACGCATCAAGCCGGATCAGGTGAGTCTGGAGCGCATGCTGGTCGCGCTGTATCGTGCCAATGAAGCGCAGTTCGATGGCAATAACATGAACCGTATTCGCTCCGGAAAAGTGTTGCGCATGCCTGACAAAAATGAGGTGACCGGCGTTGACCAGGCCGAAGCGCTTCAGGAGATTCGCGCTCAGGCAGACGATTGGAACGCCTATCGTCAGAGACTTGCCGGAGCGGCTGAGACCCGCCGTCAGTCTGAGGCCAGTCGACAGGTTGTCAGCGGGAAGGTGACCAGTGCTGCGGTTGATAAAACGCCGGTTACACGTGAGTCTGCCAGAGAAGTGTTGCATTTGTCCAAGGGTGAAGCGCCCGGCGACAAGGCGGCTGCTGCCGGCAAATCGGCGCAGGATAAGAAGAATGCAGCAGCAGAGGATGCGATTGCCAAAGCCAAGGCGCTTGAAGAAGGCAAAACACGCGCAGCCCTTCTGGAGAGCAATCTCAAGGATATGAAGCGATTGGCGCAACTCAAGTCAGAGGCGGCTGCCTTGTCCGCAGCAGCGGCATCGAAAGTTGCGGCAGCATCGCAGGTTGTTTCAGCTGCCTCAAAAGTACCGGCTGCATCGCCTGCCGCCAGTGTTGCGGCAAGTCACGTTCAAGCTGCGAGCGCGGTCAAGCCGGCGGTGGTAGGAGAGCCGTCATTGATGGATCAGTTGCTGGCGTCTCCTCTTGCCATGGGAATAGGTGCCGTTGTATTGGTCGTTCTGGGCGGACTGGGTATTGTCCTGGGTAGGCGCAAGCGCCCGGACGCTCAAATAGTCCGGCCCGATGAGGATGAGATCGGTACGGTCACAGGTCAGCTGACCAACCCGGTCGTGCCTTCCCCGGATACCGGCGATTTTACGGCACCTTTAATTCAGACAGAGGAGGCTGCACTGCACCCTGATGACGTCGACCCGATCAGTGAAGCCGAACTGTTCCTGAATTTTGGTCGCGATGAGCAGGCGGAAGAGGTGCTGAAAGATGCATTGCGTCGCACGCCCGACAATCATCAGGTGCAATTGAAACTACTGGGTATTTACGCCGATCGTAAGGATGCAGCCTCTTTTGCCGGGGTTGCACAGCTGTTGCAGGACTCCGGTGACAGCGAACTGATCGAACAAGCGGCCATATTGGGGCGGAAGCTGGGTCCGGAGAATCCGCTAAAGACCGAAGAGTTTGCAGTGGAGGAGGATGACAGCGCTACGCAGCTTGCAGCGGCGTTTAAGGCTCCTCACGATGAGCCGTTGGATTTTGGCATTGATGATGTTGTTAATACAGAAGCCGAGGCTGAGGCGATTGATTTTGATGTGACGGCAACCCAGCCCGCTCAAAAGGCTGAGATGGATTTTGACGTAACATCGACCAGCCCTATGTTGGCTGCGCCGGAAGTGCTGGATTTCGATATTGCGGCCAGTGGAACGGAACCGGCTGCTCACCAGGCTGATGAAGAAGCGCTGCCGGATCTCGACGATTTGATATTCGATGCAATGCCTGTAACCGAAGCACCTGCTGATGAGATTGCGCCCGTGGAACATGACGCCGAAGAAGCTGGCATGGAATTCACACTGGATTTTCCGCTGGATGAAGGCGATAAAAATGCAGCTCCGCCACCCCCGGCAATCAACCTGGCGGACATCAGTCTGGATATGGATGATATACCCGCACCGGTGTCTGCGCCTGTGGAGGCAGTAAAATCCGAGCATTGGCATGAGGTAGCCACCAAGCTGGATCTGGCTAAGGCTTACCAGGAAATGGGCGATGAAGTCGGTGCGCGTGAAATTCTCGACGAAGTCATGATAGAGGGCGATGACTCTCAGCAGCAAGTGGCACAGTTGCTTATCAAGCAGATGAGTTGATTGCTTGCATTTAACGCGACGGCAGCTCCTATCGAGCTGCCGTTTTTTATTGGAGAAAATATGCACCTGCATCCTGCTACGCAAATTCTGATCTGGTGTGGTTTGGTGACTGCAATGCAGCTCCTGCCGCCGACGCGATTGCTCGTCGCGGGTGGTCTGGTGTTGTCGATCGCTTTTTTGCTGTCACGCCACAAACTTGTTCAACTGGTGCGTCGCACGCGCTGGATCATGTTTTCATTGTGGCTGATTTATGCTTACAGCACACCGGGACAGGCAATGTTCGACGCGTCCTTCAGTCCCAGCCGGGAGGGTCTGATTGATGGAGGTTTGCAGCTGATGCGTTTGCTGGCAGCCATTGCCGGATTGGCGATATTGCTGGATCGCCTGCATCGCCAGCAACTGATCGCCGGACTTTACGCGCTTTTCGCCCCGCTGCAATGGCTGGGTCTGTCGCGTGAACGAATGGCGGTACGCCTGGCATTAACGCTGCACTATGCCGAGGTCGGAATGCTGCGCGCCATATCATGGCAGGACAGCTTGCGCAGTTTATTTGAACCGCATGCGGAAGCGGGTCATAAACTGGAACTGCCGGTGTGCCGATTCGCTTTTGCCGATACGGTGTTGCTGGTTGGTACGATGCTGTTGCTGTGGTTTGCAATGCGATGAGAATTGCGCTGGGAGTGGAGTACGACGGCAGGCCTTACCTGGGATGGCAGAGCCAGCCTGTGGGTGCGACTGTGCAGCACAGCTTGCAGCAGGCGCTGAGCCGGATTGCCGATGCGCCCGTTGCGGTTGTCGCCGCAGGGCGTACGGATGCCGGTGTGCATGCGCTGGAACAGGTGGTTCATTTTGACAGCAATGCGCAACGCCCGCTCAGTGCCTGGGTGCGCGGGGTAAATTCGGAGCTGCCGGACAGTATTGCGGTGCGCTGGGCGCACGTCGTGCCGGATGAATTTCACGCGAGATTTTCGGCGCAGGCGCGCAGCTACCGCTATCTGCTGATCAATCGTTCGGTGCGTTCTGCGGTTCATGCGGGCCGCGTGGGCTGGTTCCATTTGCCGCTCGACATCGTGGCGATGCAGGAAGCTGCGCAGTGCCTGCTGGGCGAGCACGATTTCAGCGCGTTTCGTGCTGCGGAGTGCCAGGCTAAGTCGCCGGTCAAGTGCATGAACAGCATCGATATATACATGGAAGGAGAAATGCTGGTATTCGATTTTTCTGCGAATGCGTTCCTGCATCATATGGTGCGCAACCTGGTCGGTTGCCTGGTGTATGTCGGCAAGGGCAAGCATCCGCCGCACTGGCTGGAGCAAGTGCTGGCAGGTCGTATACGCCGTTTTGCCGCGCCGACCTTCGCACCGGATGGTTTATACTTGCGCCGCATTCAATATGATGCCCAGTGGGGATTGCCCCAGATTCAGGATTGAGGATGCAGGATTGAGGATCAATTTAAAAACGTGGTGGTGATTGAACATGGTTGAGCGGAATAGTGATGGCATAGCTGTACGAAATGAGGAAGCTGGGGGCGTTAGTTCTCACTCCTCGCTCCTCAACCCTCAATCCTGTTTCAGAACCCGTGTGAAAATTTGCGGTATCACCCGTGTCGAGGATGTGCTGGCCGTCGCGCAAAGTGGTGCGGATGCCATCGGTCTGGTGTTCTATGAAAAGAGTCCGCGCCATGTCAGTACGGAAAAAGCCGCGCAACTGCTAGCCGTGCTGCCGCCTTTTGTCACCGTGGTCGGCTTGTTCGTCAACGCCACTGCAAACGCCGTGCGTCAGGTGCTGAACTCCGTTTCGCTGGATGTGTTGCAATTTCACGGCGACGAGACGCCCGAGTTTTGCGAACAATTCCATAAACCCTATCTCAAGGCAATTCGCGTCAAGCCTGGCGTGGATTTGTTACAATGCGCGGCGGATTTTCACGCCGCTCAGGGATTGTTGCTGGATGCGTTTGTCGAAGGTGTTCCGGGTGGAACAGGGGCGGTCTTTGAATGGTCGCTGATCCCCGAGGTGTTACGCTCGCGGATAATTTTGTCAGGCGGCCTGGATGCTGAAAATGTCGCTTCGGCAATTGAACAGGTGCGGCCTTACGCGGTGGATGTATCGAGTGGCGTGGAAGCCGGTAAGGGAATCAATACCCTGAAGGGCATAAAGGACGCGGCGAAAATCGCCAGTTTCATGCATGAAGTTATGCGCATTGATTACAAAAGGTTAAACGAATAGATGTACGACTATCCAGACAGTACCGGTCATTTCGGGCAATTCGGCGGTATCTACATGGCGGAAACATTGATTCCAGCCGTGGAAGAGTTGCGCGTGCAGTATCTGCGCTATCAAAACGATTCTGAATTCAAGGCGGAATTTGCTTATGAACTGAAACACTACGTCGGGCGTCCCAGCCCGATTTATCACGCCAAAAACTGGTCTGACCGGTTGGGCGGTGCGCAGATTTACCTCAAGCGGGAAGATTTGAATCACACCGGTGCGCACAAGATCAACAACGCGATTGGCCAGGCGCTGCTCGCAAAACGCATGGGCAAGAAGCGCGTGATTGCCGAAACCGGCGCCGGTATGCACGGCGTGGCAACCGCGACGGTGGCCGCGCGTTACGGCATGGAGTGCGTGGTTTACATGGGCGCGGAAGATATTGTTCGCCAGTCGCCCAACGTGTATCGCATGAAGCTGCTGGGGGCGACCGTGGTGCCGGTGGAAAGCGGATCGAAGACGCTCAAGGATGCGTGCAACGAGGCGATACGCGACTGGGTGACCAACGTCGAGAGCACCTTTTATATTTTCGGCACGGCGGCGGGCCCGCATCCTTATCCGATGATGGTGAGGGACTTTCAGTGTGTGATCGGCAATGAAGCCAAAATTCAGATGCCTGAGATGATAGGCCGCCAGCCGGATGCGGTGATTGCCTGTGTCGGCGGCGGTTCGAACGCCATTGGATTGTTCTATCCCTACATCGAAGAAAAGCAGGTGCAGATCATCGGCGTGGAGGCGGGCGGACATGGCATTGCCAGCGGATCGCACGCAGCGCCCCTGACCTCCAACAGTAAAGTGGGCGTGCTGCATGGCAATAAGGTGTATCTGATGCAGGATGAGAACGGGCAGATCATCGAGACGCATTCCATTTCCGCGGGACTGGATTATCCCGGCGTAGGCCCCGAGCATTGCTGGCTCAAAGACATCGGTCGCGCACAATATGTGGCGATCAACGACGATGAGGCGATGGCCGCATTTCACGATCTGTGCAGGTTTGAGGGCATCATACCCGCGCTTGAATCCAGTCATGCGCTGGCGCATGCCGCGAAAATTGCACCGGGTATGAGCACGGACAAAGTGTTGCTGGTGAATTTGTCCGGGCGCGGCGACAAGGATATCAACACGGTGGCACGCCTGTCAGGGATCGCGTTGTAAAGATGGGTAAATACGACAAATTGTTGCTTCAGGTTTTGCGTGGTTTATCCGATGTGAATATTGGATTCGATGAATTGTGTGGTTTGTTGAGTTATCTGGGATT
Organism: Pseudomonadota bacterium; assembly: GCA_021783855.1. The sequence continues at coordinate 25,768 of JAJXTL010000004.1, read as the reverse complement.
TGAAATGAGAGTAAAGGGAAGTCATCATACTTTACGCTGGTTGGCGTGTTTGATCAGATCAATCTGCAACGCGATGGCGCAAAGGCAAAACCCTACCAGGTCAGGCAAGTGCGCAACATGATTACCAAATACAAACTGGGAAGGGTATCTGATGGAACACTATGAAATTATTCTGTATTGGAGCGATGAAGATGGGGTGTTTATTGCGGAAGTTCCTGAGCTGCCTGGTTGTATGGCACACGGTGAAAGTCACGAAGCGGCGTTGAGCAGCGTGAAGGATGCAATGACCCTCTGGCTGGAAGTTGCCCATGAACGAGGAGCGTCAGTGCCATCCCCCAAGGGCGGCCGTCTGATGTACGCATAGGAAAGCAAGATGTCACGAATACTAGCAACTTTCGACAAGCTCAAGCAGCAAAATCGCCGCGCGCTGATCCCGTTTTTTACGGCGGGCGACCCGAGCCCGATGTTTACTGTGCCGTTGATGCATGCCATCGCGGCGGCAGGTGCCGACGTGATCGAACTGGGGGTGCCGTTTTCCGACCCGATGGCCGATGGTCCTGTGATACAACGTGCATCCGAGCGTGCCCTCAAACACGGCATGTCGCTGCGCGGCGTGCTGGAGATGGTAGCGGAATTTCGTCGCAGCGATGACAGTACGCCTGTCGTATTGATGGGCTATGGCAATCCGATTGAAGCCATGGGGTGGGAAGTATTTGCCAAGCGTTGCCAGGCGGTTGGCGTGGATGGCGTGCTGACGGTGGATTTTCCGCCTGAGGAGAGTCATGATGCCTTTGAATACCTGCAACGTCACGGCATTGATCCCATTTTTCTGCTGGCCCCGACGACCGAAGACGCGCGCATCGAGAAGGTTGCCAAACTTGCACGCGGCTATGTGTATTATGTTTCGCTCAAAGGGGTGACGGGGGCCGGCAATCTCGATCTGTCTGCAATTGAGCGGAAGTTGCCGCAGTTGCGCCGTCACATCAAACTGCCGATAGGCGTGGGTTTTGGCATCCGCGATGCGGCGACCGCGCAGGCAGTGGCGAAGTTGTGCGATGGCGTAGTCGTTGGCAGCCGTATCGTGCAGGAAATTGAGGACTCCAGTGAGCAAAATCTGATCGCCAATGTAAGCCGACTGGTTGCTGAATTGCGCGTAGCGATCGATCAGGCCTGAACGGTGGGCTACGCCCACCCTACCTAAATAATGTCATAGGAATACACACCATGAGCTGGTTTCAAAAATTATTGCCGCCGAAAATCAAGCGCCGTGAAGGCGATGCCAAGAAAAACGTACCGGAAGGCCTGTGGAGCAAGTGCCCCGGTTGCGAAACGGTGCTGTACCATTCCGATCTTGAGAAAAATCTGGGCGTGTGCCCCAAGTGCAATCATCATCATCGCATTGCCGCGCGCACCCGTCTGGACTGGTTGCTGGATGGAGAAGGGCGCTTTGAAATCGGTGCCGAGGTTCTGCCGGTGGATACGCTCAAATTCAAGGACAGTCGTAAGTATTCGGAGCGCCTGACCGCGTCCAAGAAGAGTACCGACGAAGACGATGCGCTGGTAGTCATGCAAGGAAATATACGCAACGTGCCGGTTGTGGTGGCTACCTTCGAGTTCAACTTCATGGGCGGTTCGATGGGTTCCGTGGTTGGCGAGCGCTTTGTGCGCGGTGTGCAAATCGCCCTGGCGCAGAAATGCCCGTTTATCTGCTTTGCTGCCAGCGGCGGGGCGCGCATGCAGGAAGGCTTGCTGTCACTGATGCAGATGGCGAAAACCTGTGCCGCGCTGACCCAGTTGTCCGAAGAAAAACTCCCCTTTATTTCCGTACTGACCGACCCTACCATGGGCGGCGTGTCCGCCAGCTTCGCCTTCATGGGCGATGTGGTGGTCGCAGAACCCGGCGCGCTGATCGGTTTTGCCGGTGCGCGCGTGATCCAGCAGACTGTGCGCGAAACCCTGCCGGACGGGTTTCAGCGCGCGGAGTTTCTGCTGGAGCACGGTGCGGTGGACATGATCGTGGATCGCCGCGAGATGCGTAACCAGCTGGCGACGCTGATCACGCTGCTGACCCGACAGTCTGCGGTCGCGGAGTTGGCGGTGGTGTAGGGTGCGTTTCACGCACCATGGTGCGCACAGCGCACCCTACATAAATATGCCTAAAACTTTAGCCGACTGGCTCATCTATCTCGAATCGTTGCACCCCAAGGCCATCGCGTTAGGCTTGGAGCGCGTCGAAAAAATCAGGCAACGGCTGAATCTCGAACCTGATTTTCCTGTCATCGTGGTTGGCGGCACCAACGGCAAGGGTTCGGTGTGCGCGATGCTGGAAGCCATTCTGTACGCGGCAGGATACCGGGTCGGTTGCTATACTTCGCCCCATCTGTTGCATTACAACGAGCGGGTGCGAATCAGTAAGCAGGCAGCCTCCGATGGTGAGTTATGCGCGTCATTCGAGAAAATAGAAAAGGCGCGCTGTGCCGTAGGTCGAGATTCATCCCGACAGAGCGCCGCCTCCCTCACCCCAACCCTCTCCCGGTGGGAGAGGGGGCAATCGTTAGAATCATCTGAGTCATCCGATATTCCGCTGACCTATTTTGAATTCGGCACGCTGGCTGCGATGCAACTGTTCATCGAGCACAAGGTGGAAGTCGCGATACTGGAAGTGGGTTTGGGTGGCAGGCTCGATGCAGTGAATGTGTTCGATGGAGATTGCAGTGTCGTCACCAGCGTGGACATCGATCACACCGATTATCTGGGGGAAACGATAGAACAAATCGCATTCGAGAAGGCGGGTATTTTTCGCAGTGATCGCGTGGCCATATTTTCCGGCGGCGATGATGTGCCTCGGTCGCTTGTGGATCATGCGACAAAAATCGGCGCAAGGCTACAGTGTATCGGCCGCGAGTTTGGCTTTACGCCACACCAGGGGCAGTGGGACTATCGCAGCAAGACAGGCGCAAGAACTGCGCTGCCGCATCCTGCCTTGCGCGGCGCGTTCCAGTTGCGCAACGCCAGTGCGGCACTGGCGGCGCTGGATGCAATCCGTGATCGCTTGCCGGTGAGCATGGAAGCGGTGCGCCGTGGATTAACCGAGGTGCAGTTGGCCGGACGTTTTCAGTTTGTGCCGGGCAAGTCGCAGTTTATTCTGGATGTGGCACATAACCCGCATGCAGCACGCGCGCTGGCGCAGAATCTGGCGGCCCTGCCGCCCTGCCCGCATACTTATGCGGTGTTTGCGATGTTGAAAGACAAAGATATGGCGGGCGTGGTAGAAGCGCTTAATCCGTACATAGATAGCTGGCTGGTGTCGGGTATAGACGCGCCGCGCGGCGCAAGCAGCGATGAGTCGATCAAGGTGTTGCATCGGTGCCGAGTGAAAGGAAAAGTCATTGCTTTTCATGATATCGAGCATGCTATTGCGCATGCCTGTAACGTGGCCGGTGAAAATGATAGAATCCTCGCCTTCGGATCGTTCTATACGGTGGCGGAAGCGATGCGTACAAAAGGGGTGTGTGCAACATGAACAAGCGTTCTGTTTGCAGTCATGAAGGAAGATCGAGCTGTTTGTCCTGTCGTACTGATCGACAGGCCGCCTGTCATATTCTGGCGGACGCAACGATTTATTATGTCGGGATCAGCTAATGGCAAAGCAAGCGGAAGAGGAAATTAATATCAAGAGCCGTGCGCGCCGCCGTCTGGTCGGTGCGATTGTCCTTGCGCTGGCCGTGGTGGTGGTTTTGCCGATGTTGCTGGACAGCGAGCCTAAAATCACCGGGCAGGATATCGACTTGCGCATCCCGGCACCCGACAAGGTGGGCGAGTTCGTGCCAGGCGAAGCGCTCTCCAAAGTGGTGGATGCCGCTGCCAGATCCGCTGTTGTTGCCAATCCGGTGTCCGGTGTGGCGCCGGCTGTCAAGCCTGCCGTATCTGAAACCGTGCAGCCGCTCAAGGAACCGGTCAAGGAGCCTGAAGTCAAACTGGCGCAGGCTAAACCCGCGGAAGTCAGGCAGGCTGAAGCAAAGCCGGCAGAAGCCAGACATGCAGAAGTGAAACCTTCGGAAAAACCGTCAGAAAAACCATCAGGGAATTATATCGTTCAGATCGGCGCATTTTCCAGTGGGAAGACGGCGGAGCAGGAAGCTGCCAGGTTGAAAGCCTGGGGCTTCAAGGCCTATACGGAATTGATCAGCGGTACGACCCGGGTGCGGGTAGGGCCCTATGTTGATCGCAGCAAGGCGGACGAGGTGCGGCAGTTGCTGGAAAAACACGGTCTGCACCCGGTAATTGCGGAAGTTAACGGGCATGGGAAATAAGTTGTTTTGATGAAAGTCCATGCCCGTTTTCCTCACTTCAATCCTCTCCCGCTTGCGGGAGAGGAGGCGATCGAATCGCTACGCGAAATTTGTTAAATGACGGGTTTCGATTATGCCGTGATCGGCATCATGCTGTTATCGCTGTCGCTGGGCTTGTGGCGCGGCCTCGTGTATGAAGTGTTGTCCTTGCTGGGCTGGCCTCTGGCATTCGTGCTGAGTTGGAAATTTGCCGGCAACATCGAACCTCTGCTGCCGGTCAGCGAGGATGCCATCCGCGTAGCCCTGGCTTACACGCTGGTGTTCATCGCAACCCTGATCGTCTGGGGTCTGCTGGTCTGGTTGTTCGCCAAGCTGGTCAAGGCGGCCGGTTTGGGGGCGCTGGACAGTCTGCTGGGCGGGCTGTTCGGACTGTTGCGCGGTATAATGATAATATTGATACTGGTGTGGCTGGCCGGAACGTCAAGCATTCCGGAGCAGCCGTTTTGGCGTGATGCAAAGTTCAGCCGGGCTGCGGAAGATGTCGCACGGCTGGCCAAGACTGGATTGCCGGACAATATTGCCCGGCGCATCCATTTCAAAGATCGTAGTTAGAGAGTTAGGATAAAACATGTGCGGCATACTCGGAGTGGTTTCGTATACACCAGCCAATCAGCTTCTGTACGACGGTTTGCAGGTTTTGCAGCATAGGGGCCAGGATGCTGCCGGCATTGCGACCATGGATGGCGATACCATACATCTTCATAAAGGCAACGGCCTGGTGCGCGACGTGTTCCGCACCCGCAATATGCGCGCTCTGCAGGGCAATACGGGCATCGCGCATGTGCGTTATCCGACCGCAGGTTCCGCTGTCGATCACAATGAGGCTCAGCCGTTTTATGTGAATTCGCCGTTCGGCATCGTGTTGGGACACAACGGCAATCTCAATAATGCCGAGGAACTCAAAAAGCAGTTGTTCGTTCAGGATCTGCGTCACGTCAATACCAATTCGGATTCGGAAGTGTTGTTGAACGTGCTGGCGCATGAGTTGCAGTCGAAGTCGAAAGGTCTGCGACTGGATGCGGCGACCATTTTCGACGCCGTCTCAGGTGTGCATCAGCGTTGTCAGGGCGCCTACGCGGTGGTCGCGATCATTGCGGGTTACGGGCTGCTGGCGTTTCGCGATATTCACGGCATCCGTCCGTTGGTCATCGGCGTGAGCGAAACCGAAGGCGGGACGGAATATCTGATCGCGTCCGAAAGTGTCGCGCTCGATACGCTGGGGTTTAAATTCATGCGCGATGTCGCTCCCGGCGAGGCGGTGTTTGTGGACTTCGAGGGCAGATTACACACCCGTCAGTGCAGCAGCAAATCCAATTTGACGCCTTGTATTTTTGAATATGTGTATTTTTCGCGTCCGGACTCGGTGCTTGATGGCATATCGGTGCATGCATCGCGTCTTTATATGGGCGAGTATCTGGCCGACAAGCTGGCCCGCATCTGGCCTGATGTGAAAATCGATGTGGTGATACCGATCCCGGATTCCAGTCGCCCCAGTGCGCTGCAACTGGCCAACCGTCTCAATATTCTGTTCCGCGAAGGATTCGTAAAGAACCGCTATATCGGTCGCACCTTCATTATGCCCGGTCAGGCGATGCGCAAAAAATCGGTGCGCCAGAAATTGAATGCGATCGGTATGGAATTCAAGGGCAAGAATGTGTTGCTGGTAGATGACTCCATCGTGCGCGGCACGACCAGTCGCGAGATCGTGCAAATGGCGCGCGATGCAGGCGCCTTGAAGGTATATTTTGCGTCCGCAGCACCGCCGGTGCGTTTCCCCAATGTGTATGGCATCGACATGCCCAGTCGGACTGAGCTGATTGCAACCGGGCGCACGGACGAAGAAATCTGCCGTGAAATCGGTGCGGATGCGCTGATTTATCAGGATCTTGAAGACTTGAAGGCTGCGGTGCGCAAGGACAATCCGGCTATCCTGGACTTCGAAGCATCCTGTTTTGACGGTAAATACATCACCGGTAACATCACGCCTGCCTATCTTGACAAGATAGAGCGCGGACGGACAGGCGGCAAGGTCAATAAACAGGAAGACGACGATCAGATGGAGCTTGAACTGGCGATGAACGCCAGTTCAATGTGATAATCGAGTCTGATCCAGTTTTGTTCTTCAAGCGCAGTGTTTTTTTATGAAAAATTACCGGGAGGAAAAACCTGAACTTGGGGTGTCTGATAGTGTCCAGTTTGCGATTCACAAAACCATACCAATCACCAGAAAGGATATAACATGAATGCATTCATTAAAAATACCTGTTCCGCATCGCTTATTGCTGTAGCGTTGGGAGCATCATTGAGCATGACTAATGCTGTTGCGGCAACTGCGCCGGAGTTGGATATGGCGGTTCAGGATGGCAAAACGATGTTTACGCATGAAACTTTCGAGGGTAACGGTAAAACCTGCGAGTCCTGCCACGTCGGGGGTGGGGTCGTGGCGGGCAAACTGCCGAACGGCAAGGTTATACCGAGCCTGTCCAATGCGGCGACGATCTTCCCCCGCTTCAAACCCATGGCAAACAAGGTGGTCACGCTGTCGGACCAGATCAGAGGGTGCGTTCAAGGCGGACTTCAGGGGACGCCGCCGGCCTACGGCAGCGAGCAGTTGAACAGTCTCGTCACTTATGTGACTTCACTTGCGCAAGGCAAGCCGCTCGATATGGGTGGAATGCCTAAATAACGAGCCGTTCTATAATCTCTGAAAAGCCTCCGGAAATCGGGGGCTTTTGCCTGTTAGGAAGGTCAAAAACAGAACAAAATAGTTAAAACAGGCTCGGACTCGATTCCCAACCTTGTATGAATCAGAAAAAATTGCGCTGCGCAGATTGACAATGCGCAACAGTGAGTGCTATTTTTCCAACTGCGCCGATTTGAGGATCAGCTTGCGGGCGCCTGATAAATACAGCTAAAGCGGGGGTACCCGGTTTGGCGCTAAGCTTTCCGGGTTTTTTATTGGCGGCATTGGTGGACAGACCGTAAGGACAAAAATGACTGAATCGTATCAACCTGAAACGCTGGCGGTGCGTGCCGGCACGGTGCGCAGCCAGTTCGGCGAACATTCCGAGGCGCTGTTTCTGACTTCCAGCTTTGTGTTCGAGAGTGCGGCGCAAGCTGCCGCCCGCTTCATCGGCGAGGAACCGGGCAACATCTATTCGCGTTTTACCAATCCTACCGTCACGATGTTCGAGGAACGTCTGGCAGCCCTCGAAGGGGCTGAGCAATGCGTCGCCACGGCATCCGGCATGTCGGCGATTCTGGCGTGCGTGATGGGGTTGCTTAAGGCGGGCGATCACATCGTTGCTTCGGTCAGTCTGTTCGGTTCTACCGTGAATCTGTTCAACAACGTCATCAGGAAGTTCGGCGTGGAAACGACTTATGTTTCCGCAACCGATGTATCCGAGTGGCAGGCTGCAGTGCGCGCCAACACCCGCCTGTTCTTCCTGGAAACGCCGTCCAATCCGCTTACCGAGATTTCCGATATTGCGGCTATCTCGCTGGTGGCAAAAAGTTGCGGCGCGCTGCTGGCGGTGGATAACTGTTTCTGCACGCCGATTCTGCAACGCCCTTTGGCGCTGGGTGCAGACATCGTGATTCACTCGGCTACCAAATACATAGACGGGCAGGGGCGCGTGCTGGGCGGCGCTGTGCTGGGCAGTAAAAAACATCTGGAAGGCGTGTACGGCTTTCTGCGCACCACGGGGCCTACCATGAGCGCCTTCAATGCCTGGATATTTCTGAAGGGACTGGAAACGCTGAAGCTTCGCATGGATGCGCACAGCGCCGGTTCGCTGGAACTGGCTCGCTGGCTTGAAGCGCAGCCCAACGTGTCGCGCGTTTTTTATCCCGGCCTGCCGTCACACCCGCAACATGAGTTGGCGATGCGCCAGCAGAAAAGCGGCGGCGGCATCGTGGCCTTCGAGGTTAAAGGCGGCAAAGAGGCGGCCTGGCGTGTGATCGACAACACGAAAATGCTGTCCATCACGGCAAATCTGGGCGATACGCGCACCACCATCTGCCATTCGGCCAGCACCACCCATGCGCGCATCAGTCCTGAGGCACGCGCGGCGGCAGGCATTACGGACGGGCTGATCCGCATTGGAGTGGGACTGGAAGCGGTTGTCGATATACAGAACGATCTTGCGCGCGGTTTAATGTGAAATTCGCGCAAGCGTTCGTTTGTCCCCTCTCCCATTGGGAGAGGGTTTGGGTGAGGGAGAAGGGCATGGAAAATATCATGGGTAGCTGTTTTTCATGCCCGTTGAATCAATAATGGACGTATTGGCAGCTCAAACAGGCGGAATGCTCAAGTCTCACGGGCTGATGCTGGCGACAGCCGAATCCTGTACCGGCGGCGGGGTGGCGCAGGCAATCACGGAGGTGGCGGGCAGTTCGGCGTGGTTCGAGCGCGGCTTTGTGACCTACTCCAATCTGTCCAAACAAGAGATGCTGGGGGTGAGTGAGGCGACGCTGATCGAGTACGGCGCGGTATCCGAAGCTGTGGTGCGCGAAATGGTGGCGGGCGCGTTAGCCAACAGCACGGCGCAAGTGGCGCTGGCGATCAGCGGCATTGCAGGGCCGGACGGCGGCACGCCCGACAAGCCGGTCGGTACCGTGTGGTTTGCCTGGGGCTTGAAAAATGCATCCGTCTATGCGCAACGCCATCAGATTGCAGGCAGCCGCGCCGAAGTTCGCGCGCACGCAGTGCGCATTGCCTTGCAGGGGGTGATCGATTTGCTCAATCAGCGCACCGACACCGCATAAATAATTAAAAAGAACGATCGTTCTGTTCAGATGCGCATTGATGTGACATAATCCGCGCACTAATTTTTAAGGGATGCAAAATGGATGAGAACAAAAGCAAGGCCCTCGCAGCAGCGCTGAGCCAGATCGAGAAGCAGTTCGGCAAGGGTTCGATCATGCGCCTGGGTGAAAACGAAGTGGCACAGGATATACAGGTCGTGTCCACCGGCTCTCTGGGGCTGGATATCGCGCTGGGTGTGGGTGGTTTGCCGCGTGGCCGTGTTATTGAAATTTACGGACCTGAATCCTCCGGCAAGACCACGCTGGCCTTGCAGGTGATCGCTGAAATGCAGAAGCTGGGCGGTACGGCGGCCTTCATCGATGCGGAACATGCGCTGGATCCGCAATACGCGCAGAAGCTGGGCGTGAAGGTCGAGGACTTGCTGATCTCACAGCCGGACAATGGCGAGCAGGCGCTGGAGATCACCGATATGCTGGTGCGTTCCGCCTCGGTCGACGTAGTGGTGATCGACTCGGTCGCCGCGCTTACGCCGAAGGCTGAAATCGAAGGCGAAATGGGCGATGCGCAAATGGGTTTGCATGCGCGTCTGATGTCGCAGGCCTTGCGCAAACTGACCGCCAACATCAAGCGTTCCAACACGCTGGTGATTTTCATCAACCAGTTGCGCATGAAAATCGGCGTGATGTTCGGTAACCCGGAAACCACCACCGGCGGCAACGCGCTCAAGTTCTACGCCTCGGTACGCCTGGATATCCGTCGCATCGGCGCGATCAAGAAGGGCGACGAGGTGATCGGTAACGAGACCCGCGTCAAGGTGGTGAAGAACAAAGTCGCTCCTCCGTTCCGGGAGGCGCTGTTCGATATTCTGTACGGTGAAGGTATTTCTCGCGAGGGCGAAATTATCGATCTGGGCGTGCTGCACAAACTGGTGGAAAAATCCGGTTCGTGGTACAGCTACAACGGTGAAAAGATCGGTCAGGGCAAGGACAATGTGCGTGAATATTTACGTGCCCGTCCTGAAGTTGCGCGCGAGATTGAAAACAAGATACGCAGCATCATCGGTGTGGCGTTGATCGATGCTGGCGAACAGCCAAACGGTAAAGCAGCTGCAAAGGCGAAAAATCCCGAAAAATCTCTGATGGAGCCACTAGCCACTCGACTCGACGAGTAAACAACACTCGCCAAGTCGTAGGGGTACCCGGATGAAGAAACGGCCTGAGCCCAGTCTGCGCACGCGGGCCTTGCAGTATCTGGCGCGCCGCGAATACAGCCGCGCCGAGCTGGCCGCCAGGCTACGCCCGTATGCTCAGGTTGAGGACGAATTCGAGCAGTTGCAGTCTATTGATTTAGAAGGATTATTAGACGATCTGACCGAGCGCGGCTGGCTGTCGGACGAGCGTGCCGCCACCCAGCTGTTGCACGCCAGACGCCCCCGCTTCGGCACTCAGCGCATCACGCGCGAAATGCGCCAGAAGGGCATCAGCGATGAACTGATCGAGCAGGCTTTACCGTCGTTAAAAGAAACCGAGCTCGAATCCGCATGCGGCGTGTGGCAAAGAAAGTTCGGCACTCTACCGCAGGACGCCAAAGAAAGGGCGCGCCAGATGCGCTTTATGCAATCCCGCGGCTTCTCGCTGGACGTGATTTTCAAGGTGCTGCGACACGATGAAACGGCTGAAGGTGAGTGATAATTCAGATTGTTCAATTACACCGCAGCAACGCGGCAAGCGGTTCTGGAATGAGTCAATGGTTGCGAGAGTCCTTCAAAAGGCAGCTTGGTACTGAGTTGGCTGACGACTATAAATCTCCCCGATATTGCGTTAAAAGTAAAACGCTCTGCATTGACAGGCCTTAACGTGAAACTCGCGCAAGCGTTCGTTTTCCTCCTCTCCTGCCGGGAACGGAGAGCGTAGCGCGCAGCTAGGGTGCACGGGCATGGCGAAGTTCATCATCAAGGGTAGCATCTTCGCCATGCTCGTTAGATACGCCAGCAAGAGCACAATTGCCACTTGCTATCAACGGAATAAAAATTTTCAGGAAATTCATGCATGTCAAAAAATATAACAATATCGCCCCGCGAGCCGAAACAGAACCTTATTCTTGCAGCTCTGCCCAAACAGGATTACGTACGCCTGTTGCCTGACCTGGAATTGATCCCGATGCCTCTTGGTTTGACGATGTCCGAGTCGGGCGACCATGTGAATTTTCTGCACTTCCCGATAAGCGGCATTGTCTCGCTGATTTATGATCTGGAAAATGGCGCTTCGAGTGAAATTGCGCTCGTTGGAAACGAGGGCATGGTCGGTATTTCCATTTTTATGGGGGGCGAAAGTATGCCGAGCAGCACGAAGGTGCAAAGCGCAGGCTACGCTTACCGGCTCAGTAGGAAAATTATGAAGCAGGAGTTCGCACTGGGTGGTCAGCTACAACACATGTCGCTGCTTTACACGCAGGCACTGATTAGCCAGACGTCTCAAACTGCGGTATGCAATCAACACCATACGCTGGATCAGAGACTTTGCCGCTGGCTGTTGATGAGCCTGGATCGGATGCATGACAATAAGCTGCTGGTAACGCAAGAACTGATCGGGAGCTTGTTGGGCGTGCGCCGGGAGAGTGTGACCGACGCTGCGGGCAAACTGCAAAAAAATGGAACAATTACCTATTCACGCGGCATTATCAAGGTGATAGACCGACGCAAGCTCGAAATGCAGGTATGCGAATGCTACGAGGTGGTGAATCACGAGTATGAGCGTTTGTTGCCAAAACCATTATCAAAGTAGTTTGGATTCGAACAAATTGATGACCGGTAAAGCTAAAAAAGCAGTTGTCCGCTGCGACTTTGCAATGGTTTTTGATTGCAGGGTCTATGCATGCCAGTTTCATCAGATTAAATCGATTAACAGCGATTAATCATAAAATTGTATTGGTTGTTGGTCGGCTCAGCTTATGGGTGAGAGATGCAAGGCAGATAAGGCTTGTAAATCTGGTTAATCAAGGGATTGAGCTTCTGTATTAAGGACATTGAAAGTGACAGCAACCCCATCCGACATGGAAGCAGTCCCGCTTAATGCGGTTAACAACACTTATGCAGAAATGTCGGTAACCCGGCAAGCGCTGCTGGACATTTTCAGCGCCGCGCTGGCGGCGGTTGATCCATACAACGCGGTGCTCAAGGCGGTCAGTTTCGAGAATAACCGTTTGCAGGTTGCGAGTACAACTTACGATCTTGCAGCGTTCGGACACATCATCGTGGTGGGCGCGGGCAAGGCTGCGGCACGCATGGCGGTGGCTGTCGAATCACTGTTTGGCAGCAAAATTTCCTCAGGATTGATTGTCGTCAAGGACGGTCACTCAGCGCGACTGTCTATCATCGAACAGGTCGAAGCCGCACACCCTGTACCTGACAGGGCCGGAATGGCGGGAACTGCGCGCATCTTGCAGATGTTGCGTGCTGCCGATCAACAAACGCTAGTCATCTGCCTGCTATCAGGCGGCGCATCCGCTCTGCTGGCGGCGCCTGTCGAAGGCATCACGCTGCATGACAAGCAGCAGGTAACAAGTCTGTTGCTGAATGCAGGCGCATCGATCAGCGAACTGAATTCGGTGCGCAAACACCTCTCGATGGTCAAGGGGGGCAGGCTCGCCCGGGCGGCTTGGCCTGCGCAACTGGTGACGCTGATCCTTTCAGACGTCATCGGCGACCGGCTGGACGTGATCGCTTCCGGGCCGACTGCGCCGGACAGTTCGACTTTCGCGGATGCGCTGGAGGTGATCAACAAATATGCGCTTCAGGCAGAAATTCCTGTAAATGTGGCTGACTATTTGAAACGCGGCATGGCAGGACAGGTTCCCGAAACCGTGAAGGAGCACGATCCATGTTTGAGCAGGACGCACAATGTGATCATCGCCAGCCTCACTCAGGCGCTGGCGGCAGCCAGAGAGCGTGCCGTACAGCTGGGACTCGTCACACGGATAGTGTCAGAAACGTTGCAGGGTGAGGCGCGCGATGCTGCGCGATTGCTGGCTCAGACAGCACGTGCTGAACTTGACGTGATGAAGCCGGGTGAGCGGCGCTGTCTGATCTGGGGCGGCGAAACCACTGTCACGGTGCGCGGCGGTGGCCGTGGCGGCAGGAATCAGGAGCTGGCGCTGGCCTTTATGCTGGAAATTGAGGGCTGGCAGGGCGTATCGCTGTTATCCGCAGGCACTGACGGCAGTGACGGCCCGACCGATGCTGCGGGTGCGATGGTGGATGGAACAACCAGCGTACGGGCACGCAGTTTTGGTTTGCAAACGCGCAGTTATCTTGAACAAAACGATTCATATTCATTTTTTCAGAACCTCGATGCTCGTTCCGGGGTGCAACACCATTTCAAGACGGGCCCTACCGGCACCAATGTAATGGACATACAGATTGTATTGTTGGACAAGCGCGTGGTTTAGCTGCCGGGTCCCTGCATGGTATGATGCGCACCTTGTCCGACAGGCTGCAAGGTGCCGCCAGTTGCAATTAGCGATGGATGTAAAACATGAAAAGCAGTGAAATTCGCCAGCAGTTCCTCGATTTTTTCGCCTCCAAAGGCCACACGATAGTCGCATCCAGTTCACTGGTGCCGGTCGATGACCCGACCCTGCTGTTTACCAATGCGGGGATGAACCAGTTCAAGGATGTATTCCTGGGTTTCGACAAGCGCCCCTATACCCGCGCGACAACGAGTCAGAAGTGTGTGCGCGCCGGCGGCAAGCATAACGATCTGGAAAACGTCGGCTACACCGCGCGCCACCACACCTTTTTCGAGATGCTGGGCAACTTCAGCTTTGGCGATTACTTCAAGCGCGACGCGATTTCCTATGCGTGGGAGCTGTTAACCCGCGTGTTCAAACTGCCTGTGGACAGGCTTTACGTCACGGTGTATGCAGAGGATGACGAGGCTTACGACATCTGGACCAAAGAGATGGGACTCGAACCTTCCCGCGTGATTCGCATCGGCGACAACAAGGGTGCGCGCTATGCGTCAGACAATTTCTGGATGATGGGCGACACCGGTCCGTGCGGTCCGTGCACCGAAATTTTCTACGATCACGGCGAGCATATTCCGGGCGGTCTGCCAGGTTCACCGGAAGAAGACGGCGACCGTTACATCGAGATCTGGAACAACGTGTTCATGCAGTTCAACCGCGACGAAGCGGGCGTGATGCATCCGCTGCCCAAGCCGTCGGTGGATACCGGCATGGGGCTGGAACGCATCTCGGCGGTGTTGCAGCATGTGCATGCCAACTACGAGATTGACCTGTTTGTTGCGCTGATTGCTGCTGCGGCGCGCGAAACGCACTGTACCGATCTGGAATCGCCCTCGCTCAAAGTGCTGGCAGACCATATTCGCGCCTGTTCCTTCCTGATCGCGGACGGGGTGATTCCCGGCAACGAAGGGCGCGGCTATGTGCTGCGCCGCATCATCCGTCGTGCGATCCGCCACGGCTACAAGCTGGGCGCGCGCGACGCGTTTTTCTACAGGATGGTGCCCGATCTGGTCGAACAGATGGGCACAGCCTATCCCGAACTGATTGCTGAACAAGTGCACGTCAAGGGTATCCTCAAGCTGGAAGAGGAACGTTTCTTCGCCACCATAGAAAATGGCATGGAGATACTCGAAAGCGAATTGGATGCTTTGCGGGCGCTCCCTCATCCTGCCCTCTCCCGAGGGGAGAGGGTTCAGCCTCCCTCTCCCTCAGGGAGAGGGATTGAGGGTGAGGGAAATCGCTCTATATTGGATGGAAACTTAGCATTCAAGCTGCACGACACGTTCGGTTTCCCGCTCGATCTGACCCAGGACGTGTGCCGCGAGCAAGGCGTGACCGTGGATGTGGCCGCATTCGACGCGGCAATGGCGCAGCAAAAACAGCAGGCGCGCGCCTCCGGCAAATTCAAGATGGTCGCCAATCTTGAGTATGAAGGGCCGGTGACGTCTTTTCATGGCTACGAGACCTTGGAGCATAAGGGTTGCGTGCTTGCGCTGTATAAGGACGGCGTTTCGGTTAATGAGCTGAACGAGGGCGAGACGGGCGTGGTGGTGCTGGACGATACGCCTTTTTACGCCGAATCCGGCGGTCAGGTCGGTGACAGCGGCGTATTGCGCAGCACGCATGGTATTTTCGTGGTGGAAGACACGCAAAAGATACAGGCGGCCGTTTTCGGTCATCACGGGACGGTGACGACGGGCAGGGTCAGTGTCGGCAACAACGTGACCTCAAAAGTGGATACGCTGGCGCGCGCCCGCATCGTGCGCAACCATTCCGCCACTCATTTGATGCACAAGGCATTAAGGGAAGTGCTGGGTATTCACGTGCAGCAAAAGGGCTCGCAGGTGGACGCGGACAAGACGCGTTTCGATTTCGTGCACAGCCAGCCACTGACGAATGAAGAGATCCGCCGGGTGGAGGCGATCGTGAATGCCGAGATTCTGGCGAATGTTGAAACTCAGTCGCGCGTGATGAATATTGAGGATGCGCAGCAGACCGGTGCGATGATGCTGTTCGGCGAGAAGTACGGCGATGAAGTTCGCGTGCTGAACATCGGTTCGTCGTGTGAATTGTGTGGCGGCACACATGTTAAACGTACCGGTGACATCGGCCTGTTCAGCATCACGGCAGAGGGCGGCGTAGCTGCCGGCGTGCGCCGGATTGAAGCGGTGACGGGCGATAATGCGTTGAGCTATATGCAGGAGATGGAAACAGCACTGGGCGGCGTGGCGGGTACACTGAAAGTGTTGCCCAGGGAGGTTCCCGCCCGCGTGCTGGCGGTGCTCGATCAGGTGCGCCGTCTCGAACGCGAACTTGCAGCACTGAAGGGGAAACTGGCTTCGGCACAAGGCGATGAGCTGTTGAATCAGGCGCAGGACATCAAGGGTGTGAAAGTGCTGGCAGCCTTGTTGCCGGGCGCTGATGCGGCGGTGCTGCGCGAGACACTGGATAAGTTAAAAGACAAACTCAAGTCTGCCGCGATCGTGCTGGCTTCCGTAACGGATGACAAGGTATCGCTGATCGCCGGGGTAACCGCAGATCAGACCGGCAAGGTCAAGGCGGGCGAACTGGTTAATATGGTAGCCATGCAGGTAGGCGGCAAGGGCGGGGGCCGGCCGGACATGGCGCAGGCAGGGGGCACGCAACCCGCGCATCTGGCGGCGGCGCTGGCATCTGTCCCAGCCTGGGTACAGGGCAAGTTATAGTTTGGTGAGTCCGGCCTTGCTGGCGGCTGCCGCAGACGGCTGGTGAAGCTTCGCTTCGCCATAACCAGCGACTTGGCGAGTGTTGTTTGCTCGTCTAGTCGAATGGCTAGTTGTTTCATCAGTAACGTGTCGCAGCCGCGCCGGAAATAGCGCAGGCAGGCGGGACCAAACCAGAATGTTTGTCAGCCGCATTGGACTCTGTTCCTGATTGGGTTAAGACCAGACTGTAAGCCTGGTCGTTTTGAGTTTGTAACTACCTGGATATTTTTATGACCTGCTTTCTTCCTTTTTCCAGACCCACCATAGACGAGGCGACGATTGCATCCGTTGCAGACGTGCTGCGTTCCGGCTGGATCACCAGCGGTCCCAAGGTGGCAGAGTTCGAGAAACAGTTGTCCGATTATTTTGGCGGGCGTCCGGTGCGTACCTTCAATTCAGGTACCTGCACCATGGAGATTGCGCTGCGCATCGCAGGCATAGGCCCGGGTGACGAGGTGATTACCACGCCCATCTCGTGGGTGGCGACTGCCAATATAATCCTCGAAGTGGGCGCTGTGCCGGTGTTCGCCGACATCGACCCGGTCACGCGCAATATCGATCTGGACAAGGTTGAGGCGGCGATCACGTCCCAAACTCGTGCGATTATTCCGGTGTACCTGGCGGGAAAACCGCTGGACATGGACAGGCTGTATGCAATCGCGGCCAAATATAAATTGCGCGTGATCGAGGATGCCGCGCAGGCCATCGGTTCACGCTGGCAGGGCAGGCCGATCGGATCTTTTGGCGACTTCGTCTCGTTCAGTTTTCAGGCCAACAAAAATATCACCACCTCCGAGGGCGGTTGTCTGGTGCTCAATAACAGCGATGAAGTTGCGTTAGCCGAAAAATACCGTTTGCAGGGCGTGTCCCGCAGCGGCTGGGATGGCATCGATGTGGACGTGCTGGGCGGCAAGTACAATATGACCGACATTGCCGCTGCGATCGGTCTGGGGCAGTTCGCACAACTGCCCGCGATCACCGCACACCGGCGTCATCTGGCACAACACTATTTCAAAATACTGGGTAGCGATTTCGAGGCAACAACCGGCGCGCAACTGCCGCCTGCGGATTTTGAGTCTACCAACTGGCACCTGTTCCAGATCGTGCTGCCGGATACCATTACGCGCCCGCAATTTATGGAACGTATGAAAGCGTTTAACATCGGCGTCGGCTTTCATTACGCGCCCATACATCTGTTCAAGCTGTATCGGAATTTAGGTTTCAAGGAAGGCATGTTCCCCGTCGCCGAGCGTGTCGGCAAACAGATCGTGTCCCTGCCGATGTTCTATGCGATGACTGAGGCCGATGTCGAACGGGCCTGTGCGGCGATGACTGAGGTGTTGAGCGGGACGCAATAATGTATCGATATCTTGTGATGACAGTCCGTACGCCGCAGTTTCAGGCGTCCGTGATAGACGCGCATTACGCGTTTCTGGATCGTTTGAGACAGCAGGGAATGCTTGAACTGGCCGGCCCTTTTTCCGATAAATCCGGCGGCGCCTATCTGATCCGGGCAGCCAGTCTGATTGATGCCCGTGCGGTGGCTTACAGCGATCCTGTGCACACCAGCGGCTCATCAGACGTGACTGTTTACGAATGGCATGCAAAGTAATCGCGCTATCAGATTGCTCAGTCGGACTGATAGACGATTATGTTAACTTCAGCCATGGAGAGGGCTTGCTATCCTGTATCCGACTGCGTATAGTTTTAGTACTTAATCGAGTACTAAAAGGAGTCTGGATATGAACGTCGTACCTGCCCAGGAAATCAAGCGTCGTGGTATTGCAGCGGTGGATGATCTCATTGCCAACGGCGATTTGCATGTCATCAGGAATAACCAGCCGCAGTATGTGGTGCTGTCCGAGGCGCGCTATCAGGATCTGATCGCTTCAGAGCAGGAAGCGCACTATGCCCGTGTCCGTGCGTCGCTTGCGGACGTGAAAGATGGAAAAGTCATGAAATTCAGGACGGCAGCAGAGCTGCTGGAAGCGCTGGATACAGATGAGACTGCGTAATGTACGTCATCGTCACACCTGATCAATTTCTTCGCCTGGCACGAAAATTCTTCAGACAGCATCCCGATTTGAAGCTGCGCTTTGCCAGGGTGCTCGACGATTTGCAGAATGATCCGTTTCAAACCAGCCTTAAATTGCACGCTTTGAGCGGCAAGCTTGATGGTTGTTACGCTGTCAGTCTGACTTACAGTTACCGGATCACACTGACTTTGATGGTCACGGAACAGGAAATCATTCTGCTTGATATCGGTAGCCATGGTGATGTGTACCGCTAAGCAGATAAAATAATTCCCGATTTCGCTAACCACCTTCCTTGCGGTAGAATGCCGCCTCATGAAAAACTTACAACTTTCCATCATTATTCCCGTGTACAACGAAGAAGAAGGTTTGCAGACCTTGTTCGATCGCCTGTACCCCGCACTTGACAAGCTTGCTGTCAGCTACGAAATCGTTTTTATCAACGACGGCAGCCGCGACCGTTCGGCGGCGATACTGCGTGCACAGTTCCAACTGCGTCCCGATGTGACGCGGGTGATTCTGTTTAACGGTAATTTCGGTCAGCACATGGCGATCATGGCCGGGTTCGAGCTGTCACGCGGGCAGCGTGTGGTCACGCTGGATGCGGATTTGCAGAACCCGCCTGAAGAAATCCACAAGCTGCTCGCCAAAATGGACGAAGGCTTTGATTACGTCGGCTCGATACGCAATCAGCGCAACGACAGCTGGTGGCGGCATCTGGCCTCGCGCGCGATGAACAAACTGCGCGAACGCATCACGCACATCAAGATTACCGATCAGGGCTGCATGTTGCGCGCTTATGATCGTGGCATCATCGATGCGATCAATATCTGTCACGAGGTGAATACCTTTATCCCGGCGCTGGCCTACAACTTTGCGCGCCGCCCTGCCGAGGTGGTGGTGGAGCATGAGGAACGCGCGCAAGGCGTGTCCAAATATTCGCTGTACAGCCTGATCCGGCTCAATTTCGATCTGATGACCGGTTTTTCTGTGGTGCCGCTGCAAATGTTTTCGCTGGTCGGTATGGTGACGTCCGCCGCTTCGGCGTTTTTCTTCGTATTTCTTGTCATTCGTCGTCTGATCTTAGGGCCCGAAGCGGAAGGGCTGTTTACGCTGTTTGCACTGGTGTTCTTCATGATCGGTATCACCCTGTTCGGCATCGGCCTGTTGGGGGAATATATCGGGCGCATCTACGAGCAGGTGCGCCACCGGCCGCGCTATCTGGTTGAAGCGGTGCTGGAAAACAGGGTTGAGGAGCAAGAAGCAAAAAGACAGGATTGTGGATCGAGGATCGAGGAGTGAGGGACGAGTTGGAACCAGCATCTAAGCTAAAGGGATTTGCGCAATCGTCAATCCTCAATCCTCAATCCTCAGCCGTTGTCTTTGCCTATCATAACGTGGGCGTGCGCTGCCTTTCCGTGCTGCTGGCGCATGGAGTGGCGGTGAAGCTGGTGGTGACCCACCGCGACAACCCCGATGAAAATATCTGGTTCGAGCGCGTCGCCGAGCTGGCCGCGCTGCACGGTATCGCTGTTATCACGCCGGACAATCCGAATGATGTGGCAGTGGTCGAGCAAATCCGCGCCCTGCAGCCTGATTTTTTCTTTTCCTTCTATTATCGCGAGATGTTGAAAGCGTCCCTGCTGGATATCCCGAAACTGGGCGCTTTGAACATGCATGGCTCCCTGTTGCCAAAATACCGTGGTCGGGTGCCGGTGAATTGGGCGATAATCCGCGGCGAGACTGAAACGGGCGCCACGCTGCATTACATGACGGAGAAACCGGACAACGGCGACATTGTGGCGCAACAGGCTGTGCCTATTTTGCCCGACGATACCGCGCTGCACGTGTTTCAGAAGGTGACCGTGGCGGCCGAGATGGCGTTGAATGCTGTGTTGCCGGCGCTCTTGGCTGGACGTGCGCCACGGATGAAACAGGATTTGACTCAGGGCGCCTATTTTGGCGGGCGCCGCGCTGAAGACGGCGTAGTCGATTGGTCGCAAAGTGCGCAGGATATACATAATCTGGTGCGCGCTGTTGCGCCCCCCTATCCGGGGGCGGCGACCCGTTTGCTGGGCCGGCCGATGCGCATTTTGCAGACACTGAAAACCCGTATTGCGGCTGCCGGTAATCCCGCTTTTTATGTGAATGAAGGCTGCGCCTATGCGATCTGCGGACAAGGCGTATTGCGGATAGTGCGTTTTGAATTGGAGGGCATCGAGATGAGTGCGACCCAATTCGCCGCAAAATTTGGTACGGCACGATTTGAATTTAATTGTTAAGGGAACGTAAATGAAAAAAGTATTGATACTCGGCGTTAACGGTTTTATCGGTCATCATCTGTCCAACCGCATCCTGAATACCACCGACTGGGAAGTCTATGGCATGGACATGAGCTCGGATCGCATCAGCGATTTGATCGGCCATGAGCGTTTTCATTTCTTCGAGGGCGACATCACCATCAATAAGGAGTGGGTCGAGTATCATGTCAAGAAATGCGATGTGATCCTGCCGCTGGTGGCGATTGCCACGCCATCCACCTATGTCAAGGAACCGCTGCGCGTGTTCGAGCTGGATTTTGAGGCCAATCTGCCCATCGTGCGTGCAGCGGTGAAATACGGCAAGCATCTGGTATTCCCGTCTACCTCGGAAGTCTATGGGATGTGCCACGACGAGGAATTCGA
This sequence comes from Pseudomonadota bacterium, assembly GCA_021783855.1. The sequence goes on along the minus strand of JAJXTL010000004.1, from coordinate 4,663 downwards.
CCCCGAAAATTCCGAGCTGATCTGCGGCCCGATCAACAAGCCGCGCTGGATTTATTCCTGCTCCAAACAGCTGATGGATCGTGTGATCTGGGGTTACGGCATGGAAGGTCTGAATTTCACGCTGTTCCGCCCGTTCAACTGGATCGGTGCGGGGCTGGATTCCATCCATACGGCGAAGGAAGGCAGTTCGCGCGTGGTTACGCAGTTTCTGGGGCACATTGTGCGCGGCGAGAACATCAGTCTGGTGGATGGCGGGTTGCAGAAACGCGCGTTCACTTACGTCGATGATGGCGTCAGTGCGCTGATGAAGATCATCGAGAACAAGGATGGTGTGGCGACCGGCAAGATCTATAACATCGGCAATCCTGTAAACAATTTTTCGATCCGCGATCTGGCGGACATGATGCTGAAACTGGCGAACGAGTATCCTGAATATCGCGAATCGGCGCAGAAGGTCAAGATCGTAGAGACCACTTCGGCAGCCTACTATGGCAAGGGTTATCAGGACGTGCAAAACCGGGTGCCCAAGATTACCAATACCTGCGAAGAGCTGGGCTGGCAGCCCGCTATCAATATGGCTGACACGTTGCGCAATATCTTCGATGCGTATCGCGGTCAGGTCGCCGAAGCTCGCAAACTGATGGACTAAAGGACGGAGTGAGGAGAGCGAAGCGAGGAGTGGAGGATCGAGGAGCGAAAAAAACCGCTGCTCTGTTTTTAACTCAATCCTTGATCCTCAATCCTGCATCCTGATATGACCAAACAACTCGCTCTTCAGGTTCACGTAGACACCTATCGCGGCACGCGAGAAGGTGTGCCGCGTCTGCTCGATGCGCTGCAACGCTATCACGCGCAGGCCACTTTTTTCTTCTCGCTTGGCCCTGACCACACCGGGCGCGCCATCAAGCGGGTGTTTCGCAGAGGTTTTCTGGGCAAGGTCTCGCGTACCTCTGTGGTCGAGCATTACGGCATCAAAACCTTGCTGTACGGCACGCTGCTGCCCTCACCTGACATCGGCAAGAAATGCGCCGACATCATGCGTGGGGTGCGTGATGCGGGTTTTGAAGTGGGTATCCACTGTTTCGACCATATCCGCTGGCAGGATTATGTGGCGGGCAAAGATGCCAAATGGACGCGGCGCGAATTGCAGCGCGCGGTGGATCGCTATACGGAGATTTTCGGTGAGGCGCCGCACGCCCATGCCGCCGCCGGCTGGCAGATGAACCGCCACGCGCTGCGTCTGATGCAGCATTTTGGTTTCGACTATTGCTCTGATACGCGCGGCACGCATCCTTTCATCCCGACCTGGCAGGCGGAGATTGTCGCCTGTCCGCAGCTGCCCACCACCTTGCCGACGCTGGACGAGTTGATCAATCGCGACGGCATCACGCTGGACAATGTCGCGCAACATCTGCTGGGTCTCACTGCCGAGGCGCCGGCTGCGGGTCATGTTTATACGTTGCACGCCGAGCTGGAAGGCGGCAAGTGGATGCCGGTTTTCGAGCAACTGATGCAAGGCTGGCAGGCGCAAGGCTATGAGCTGGTATCCATGCAGCAGTATCTGCAAGGGCTGGATGCGGTATCCTTGCCGCGTCATGAAGTGGTCATGCGTGAAATTGAGGGGCGTACCGGTACGCTGGCGGTGCAAGGGGAGAGAAGCTGAATATCCAGTGCCTGGGTGTTTGCCTAAAGCATTTGTCTGTTTTGCCGATAATGTGTAAAAGTGAGGAGGCATGATGGGAGATAACAAGGTATTGAATGAGTGGGTATACAAGCTCAGTCAGAGTGAGTTGCCCGTGCTCAGGCATACCGCGCGTGATCTTGCCATGTTGCGTCAGGATGAGCAGAATCTGACGGCACATACCCTTGCACTTGCCATCAAGTACGACCCTCTCATGACGGTCAAATTGCTGCGCTATCTGCAAAACAACAAACGCAAGGCGCAAACCACCGAACTCGTTCAGGTCGAGCAGGCGTTGCTGATGCTGGGTACCGAACAGTTCTTCAATCATGTTGCGCCTGAACCCCTGATCGAGGATCAACTCAAGGCGCATGCCGTTGCGCTTCCGCCTTTGCTGCGCATGATGCATCGTTCGCGCAGGGCATCCGAATATGCCTATGACTGGGCGGTGTATCTGCACGATATGCACTTTGAAGAGATAAGGGTTGCTGCGCTATTGCATGATATCGCCGAGATGCTCATGTGGTGTTTTGCGCCGGACGCCATGTTGAAAATCCGCAATATTCAGTTGCAGAACAAGGAGCTGCGCAGTCGCGATGTTCAGCAGGAGGTGCTGGGTTTTATGCTGGACGAATTGCAGAAAGAATTGGCGATGCAATGGGGTTTGCCTGAATTGCTGTTAATGCTGATGAATGATGGAAGTGCTAAGTCGCCGCGCGTGCGCTGTGTTACGCTGGCTGTCAATCTGGCGCGTCATTCTGCGAACGGCTGGGATGATGCCGCCTTGCCGGATGACTACAAGGCGCTGGGCGAACTGCTGCATATCCCGTTTGAACAGGCGATGCTGATGGTCAAAGAAGATGCCGGTCTGGCGTGCGATTTGAGCAAGCCGCACTGAGCGGTCTGTGGCGCACGGTGCCGGAGGTTGGCGGGTGCGAATCGATTTTAATCCGCCACCCGCTGCATTTCAGCTTTCGCGTCCGATGCCGAAATATTCGAATCCCAATGCCTTCATGTCAACCGGTTCAAACAGGTTGCGCCCATCGAAAATAACCGGCTGCTTCAGACGCGCCTTGATGATGCCAAAATCCGGGCTTTTGAACGCTTTCCATTCGGTGACGATAATCAGCGCATCGGCATCATGCAGGGCATTTTTGGCGTTATCGGCGTAGGACAGATCGGCGCGTTCGCCGTAGATATGTTGTGTTTCTTTCATGGCGGCCGGATCGAAGGCTGTAACGGTAGCGCCTCGTGCCCACAGTCCTTCCATCAGCACGCGGCTGGACGCCTCGCGCATGTCGTCCGTGCCGGGCTTGAACGCCAGTCCCCACAGGGCGAAATGTTTGCCTGTCAGGTCATTGCCAAAACGTTTGGTGATTTTTGTCAGCATGACCGATTTTTGCGCGTTGTTGACCAGCTCTACCGCTTCCAGCACTTTCAATGGCAGGCCGTATTCCGCACTGGTGTGTTGCAATGCGCGCACATCCTTGGGGAAGCAGGATCCGCCGTAGCCGCAGCCCGCGTACAGAAAGCTGTAGCCGATGCGCAGGTCCGAACCGATGCCCTTGCGTACATGTTCGATGTCCGCGCCGACGCGTTCGGCCAGATTGGCCAGTTCGTTCATGAACGAGATACGCGTGGCCAGCATGGCGTTGGCCGCGTATTTGGTGAGTTCCGCGGAACGGATGTCCATCACCATCAGGCGTTCGTGATTGCGCTGGAACGGTGCGTACATATCGCGCATGATTTTGATGGCGGTTTCATCTTCGGCGCCGATGACGATGCGGTCAGGACGGTTAAAGTCCTCTATCGCCGCGCCCTCCTTGAGAAACTCGGGGTTCGATACCATGGAAAATTCAGGCGCGAGGAACGAGGATTGAGGATCGTTGCCGCGCAGATTCAGTTCCTCCTGCATGGCGAGCCTGACTTTGTCAGCCGTGCCGACCGGTACGGTGGATTTGTCCACGATGACCTTGTATTCGGTCATGTGGCGGGCGATATTGCGGGCGGCAGCGACGACGTATTTCAGATCGGCGGAGCCGTCTTCGTCGGAAGGCGTGCCCACTGCGATGATCTGCACCAGGCCGTGCGCGACACTCGCGGGAATGTCGGTGGTGAAGTGCAGGCGCCCCGCTTCGATATTGCGAGCGATGACTTCGTCCAGTCCGGGCTCGTAAATGGGTACGCCCCCGTTGTTGAGCAGTTCGATCTTGCGCGGATCGAGATCCAGACACAGCACGTCATTGCCCAAATCCGCCAGACATGCGCCTGACACCAAACCGACATAGCCGGAACCGATCACAGTGATTTTCATTGCAGGGGACTTATAAAAAACAAGGCACGTATTATGCCGCAGAATGGACTGCTCGTCAGCGTGTGACAGGCGATCATTGCCTAATTTGCAATTATTTTCAGGCGGCCGGCATGTTGCTGCAGGTTCGCGTGTTTGAACATGTCATGATCTGTCCGGATTGACGGCAATGATGTGATGTGGAATTTCGTTGTTTTGTAAAAAATATGAATTTGATGTTGACCGAATCGGGTCGTATCTATATGATGCGCACCTCTTCATTCCCTGATAGCTCAGCCGGTAGAGCGACGGACTGTTAATCCGCAGGTCCCTGGTTCGAATCCAGGTCGGGGAGCCAATTTGGTACGAAGGTGGGCACTACGGTTCCCATCTTCGTTTCAATCATCGCAGACGTAAGCGCAGCATAACTTCCCCTTATTTCACCTTGTTTCCCAGTAATAAGAATCTCGCTGACTAATAGTCGTAAATATTCTTTTCCTGTCGTGTTCGTATGGTCATGTAAAACTTTTCGCATGGCTTTGGAAAATTCATAAAGTTTATTTGGGTTAATCAGATCAATTGGCATTGATTGCCTGGGCGCGCTCAAAAACCAAGTGCAACATTTTTAGAGGAAAATGTTGCATGGGAAAAATATACAAGCAGATGAGTATCGAAGAGAGAACGATGATCCA
>JAJXTL010000290.1 GCA_021783855.1 Pseudomonadota bacterium | reverse complement strand
TTTTTTAGAAACCCCACAATATCTGCACAGACCAGATTACATACACGACTAAAGTCAGAATCACCAGCACATGGATCAGCAGACGCACCCAGGCGGGTTTGACGTAATCCATCACGATGTCGCGCACGCCTATCCAGGCGTGGTAATACAGACTGAGCAGAAACAGCAAGGCTGCGCTGCGCAGCGGCCCGCCTGCGAATAAGGCGGTCCAGCCGTCATAGCCCGGATGAGGATGAAACAACAAATACCCGCCAATCAACAAGCTGCCCAGCGCCATCACCACGGCGGTCACGCGCTGTATCAACCAGTCGCGCAGGCCGTAGTGCGCGCCGACCACGACGCGGTTTACCATAGCTTCGCTCCTATTAAAACTGTCAGCAGCAGGCTCACCAGCAACACGATCTTGCTGCTGTCGCGGGCTTGTTTGAGATTGCGCACATAATGCAGATCGATTGCCAGATAGCGCAGCCCTGCGCAGAAGTGATGCAGGAATGCCCACAGCAGCCCCAGCAACATCAGCCTGACTGCGGGATGATCCAGCACATCCATCAACCGGGTGTATGTTTCGATCGAACGCAGGCTGTATTGCAGCGCAAGCAGTAAAAGCGGGAGCGCTAAAAACAGGGCGAGGCCGCTTGCGCGATGGAATATGGAAATCAGGCCGGGAAGCGGCAATTTGATGAGATGCAGCGCCAAGTGCTTGGGACGTTTTTTTAGCATGACCAACTTTCACGATTGCGAAAAATACTGAACGGCATGTTACACCTTTTGCACGACACAACCAAAACCACTATGATGTGCACACCTCATCATACGTGGAGCGGCTCATGAAAGCACCCGTACGCATCACCGTCACCGGCGCTGCCGGGCAAATCGGTTACGCTACCCTGTTCCGCATCGCCAACGGCGACATGCTGGGGCGCGAACAGCCGGTCATCCTGCAATTGCTCGACTTGCCGCAGGCACAAGGGATGTTGCGAGGCGTGATGATGGAACTGGAAGATTGCGCTTTTCCATTGCTGCAACAGGTCATTATTACCGACGATCCGAGAGTCGCCTTCAAGGATACCGAGGTCGCCCTGCTGATCGGTGCGCGCCCGCGCGGCAAGGGCATGGAACGCCGCGATCTTCTGGAGGCCAACGGCGCGATTTTCTCCACTCAGGGCAAGATACTCAATGAACTGGCGGCGCGCCACGTCAAGGTGCTGGTGGTCGGCAATCCGGCCAATACCAATGCACTGATTGCCATGAAAAATGCGCCCGATCTCGATCCGCGCAACTTCAGCGCAATGATGCGTCTGGATCACAACCGTGCCATCGCGCAGGTCGCCAAAAAACTGTTTCAGCCTGTCCGCGACATCAAGAAGATAATCGTCTGGGGCAATCACTCCGGCACGCAATATCCTGATCTGGATCATGCCGAGATACGCGGCCGATCAGTGCGCGATATTCTGCCGGATCAGGACTGGGTGGAAAAAGAATTCATCCCCACCGTGCAGAAACGCGGGGCTGCGGTCATCGAGGCGCGCGGCCTGTCCAGTGCGGCGAGTGCCGCGAATGCCGCCATCTCGCATGTTCACGACTGGATGTTAAGCTCGCATCATAACGACTGGGTGACCATGAGCGTGCCATCGGATGGCAGCTACGATATTCCGGAAGGCGTGATCTACGGTTTTCCGGTGACCTGTAAACACGGTCATTTCAGCATCGTGCAGAACCTGCCGATCAGCGAACTCGGAATCAAACACATGAAAGACAGTCACAGGGAGTTGCTGGATGAACGTGAATTTGTGAAACATTTACTGGGATGAACCTCGCGTAGTTATGCAAGAACAATAGTCAATATATTGATTATATTATATTATTTTTTATGGCGGCCCGATGAGCTTACTGCACGCGGCCTGATAGTTCAACAGCTTGAAACAGACTCCACCCGGAGCATCAATGTGCAGGCGTTGACCAGTTGTAACCTTGCACGATGCCGTGCATGTCATATTTTATTTGCAGGATTTTTAACTGAGTCGCGGAAACGTTTGAAAAATTGCCGGCGGCAAAATAGTATGTCCACTCATCAAAGCGTTGCCCGTCTGTCTCGACTCTGACGCCCGTGCTGGTCGGCGCTCCCAGCCAGGTGCGTACCTGATTTTTTGAAGTTGCGCCTCGCGCCACCTTATCGGTAAACATTTTCACATCGAAATCGCTTCCGACGTTAAAAGTCGTAGCGCTGCAAGCGGCAAGCAAAACGGCAATCACAACGATCTGAATTCTGCGCGCAAAGGACAACATCACATCTCCTGTTATTTCTGGCCAGTCTGGTTGCAGGCAAAGAATACTCTGGTTTTATCAGTTTGTAAAAACAGAAGCGGAACGAATTTGAGGCGAATCCGGGTACAGCAGAACCGTTGGTCTGTTATTTCAGGCCATTCGTCTGAATAATTTTACCGTCTGTCCTGTTTTTTTGTCTACGGCTGAACGGGCTTGAGCAACATCCCTGTTTTGGATAAATTGATGCAGTATTTTGGCCAAAAATGCCTGTAGTGCCGAGAGATAACACAAGCTGCCCGGCATCGTAAAATCATAAAATACTCAAGGGGATGAACGTGAAGCCAGATTTAACAATGCCGCCATGCAGCGCATGCCGACAGGCACTCTATCGGCCCGCTCGTTCCCGCAGACGCCAT
>JAJXTL010000289.1 GCA_021783855.1 Pseudomonadota bacterium | reverse complement strand
CTGTGGTAGCTGCGCTGTTCGCCCACCAGCACGATGTCTGTCACACCATGGGCATCGAGGAAACTGGCAATATAGTCCGGCCAGTCGGCAAGACGCCCGCGGTAGTTCACGGTATTGGTTCCGCGCCAGAACAACTGGTCGCCGACACATAGATTGATTCCCGTCACGCGGCAACCGAGTCCGGAGAGCTTGTTGCCCACCCGGCTAAAGAATGGAGAGGGCAGGCCCTGCAGAAAAAGGAAGTGTAAATCAGGATGAACACTTGAGATCATCATCCTGTTTTCCTGTCATTCAGAAACCACTCGACGGAGTTTTTCATCGCTTCATCAAAACCAACCCTGGTTGCACAGTGAGCCTGAATTTTTGCTGCGCTGTGGCCGCAGGTTCTGCCGAAGAAGCGCACCAACAGGCGGTGCAGCATGGGCTCGTGGCGTGGCAAAAAGATCTTGTGCACGGCCTCGAACGCGCGCGCTATTCTGTCTGCAACGGAAAAGGGCAAATTGATGATCAGGCCTTTTCCGCGGATGCCTTTGCGGAACCTGTCCAGAAATGCCGCCCAGTCCACATCATAATCATCGCGTACGTTATAGCATTCGCGGTGCGCCTGCGCCGAACTGCCTGCCCAGATCAGACTGTCGATCAAATTGTCGATATAAACCATGCCAGCATTTGATCGACCGCCGTCTATCGTCAGCATGATGCCGGATTTGAGTTCGGCGCCGATGCGCCTGATGAACTGGCTGCCGGGTCCGATCACATTCGCGGGGCGGATGATCGAGTATGAAATTCCCGCCTTGTCTCCCATCTCCCTGACCAGGTTTTCCCCCCTGAGCTTGGTTTCGCCATAGCCGAAACCTGCGCCACTGGTCTGGCAAGTTTCATCGCAGGGCAAGACAGGAAACCCGTACACATCCACCGTTGAAACGTGGACCAGGCGCAATAAATCCGAGTTTTCACGGGCTATGGCCTGCAGCATGTTCTGCACACCAAGCACATTCGCCGCGTAATAGGCCTCATGGGTATCCCAGGTGCTGACGTTCGCGGCGCAGTGAAAAACCACATCCACACCGCGCACTGCACGCGCGACGCTCTCCGCGTCGAGCAGGTCGCCTGAGATCACATCGCAGCCCAGGCGCAACGGCTGTGCCAGACGATTCGCATCCCTTGCCAGCAGCCTGACCGTCCAGCCTTCCTGAAGCAGGCGCTCTGAGAGCCTCCCCCCCACAAACCCGGTGGCGCCGGTCACCAGCGCCGAGGGTTTTGCAACATCCCGCATAATTTCACCCGGAATGCATGCGGCAGATATTCAAGAATTGGGTTGAAATAAGCAAACCCATGCTTTAACCTTGCAAGATCAAGTCGCCTCCACCCCGATCAATCCGCCGCCACATTCTTCAACAAATTGAAAACAACAATATTCGATACCATACACGATGTGCCCAGGGAAGTCTGGAACCATCTGCAAAAAGGCCATTCCTGCAGTTATGCCCATGAGTTCTGGACAGTCCTAGAGCAATCCGGACTGAACGATTTCAGCTACCGGTACGCCATGTTTCATGACGAGGCTGGCAATCCTGTCGCCTTGACCAGTTTTTACACTATCACCACCGACATCGCCATCTTTGCACCGGACAGGTTGAGGGCGTTGCTGTCGAGAGTCCGCAGGTTTTTCCCCAACTTTCTCAAGGTCAGGATGCTCGAATGCGGCACGCCCATCACCATCAACAAGCCATTCGTCGCCAGTCCTGCCATATCAGGCGAAAGCCTGGTCAGATCCCTGAACGAAATGCTGATGGGCATGGCAAAAGGCCATTTTCTGATCGTGATCAGGGATTTTGAGCCCGAAACCCATGCGATCCAGCCCCTGTTCCAGCGGCTTGGCTATCATCTGGTGGACAGCCTTCCTACCACCTACATGGAAGTTCAATGGCCTACACCCGAAGCCTATCTGTCGTCGATGAAAAGCTATTATCGCAGCAAACTGCAAAAACATCTGCGCATAAACCGGCAGCAGGGTATAAGGCATGAGCTGCACGAAGACTTCGGCCATCTGGCGGACATTTTGTGCGGCCAATGGCTGGTCGTGCACAACAGTGCCAGCGAGTACCAGCGCGAAGTCCTGACGCCTGAATTCTACAGGGGATTTTCTTCGGAACTGGGCGACCGTTCCAGAGCGCTGCTGTTTTACAGGAACGATGAGCTGATCGGGCATGCGTTGCTGCTGCTGGACGGGGACATGCTGCGCTGGCTGTATTTCGGCCGCACCGACGCTATCAATGACAGCCTTTATCTTTATGTCGCGCACAAGGTCGTCGAGACCGCCATCCATCTTGGTGCAGTGCGGGTCGAGATGGGTCTGACCACTTATCCGATCAAAAAAGATCTGGGCGCATACATGTCTTCAGTCAAATTCGCGCTGCGCTCGCCTTCGCGTTTCATCAATCCGTTCGTCGGTTTTTTCTATCCGCTTCTCAACCACACCCCTGAAATCCACAATAAAAGCATCTTCAAGACTAGCGCACCCCGATAATGCGCCGCAGAAACACCCTGACCAGCTTGCGCCACCAGGGTGTGTTTCCTCCCGAACTTGACAGCCATGCCGACAATTCGTCCAGCGTCTGTTCAGGCGCAACCAGATGTTTGCCGTCCCGGCTCATATACAGCGGGTATCTGATCAGCACGCCT
>JAJXTL010000082.1 GCA_021783855.1 Pseudomonadota bacterium | reverse complement strand
TGAAGCGCTGACGTTGATCGCAGGACTGCCCCACGATCTCTCCCGGCTGTTGCGCGCAGCGCGTCGCGGCAGGCTGGAAATCCACATCGATGTCGCCAATTTAAAGCATGTCGGCAATCAGCTCGATGGCGCAGCCAACCGTCTGGTAGTCGGCATCGTTGTTGCCGCCCTCATCGTGGGTTCTTCCATCGTCACAACCGTGTCCGGTGGCCCCAGCCTGTTTGGCCTGCCTGCGCTAGGTCTGTTCGGTTTCCTCTGCGCCGTAATAGGCGGGTTGTGGCTGATACTATCCATCTGGAGAAGCAGCCGCGCCGACCGGGAATAAACCGCCTGCGAATATCCGCACCTCGACTCAAAATTTGACGAAAGAACTACCCCAAAGTATCTTGATCACGTCCATCAACTCGGAAGAACTAAGCTTTGCCTTGCCCTGCAACCTAGCGTTTTCATTCCTCATGTAATCCATCACCAGCTTGATTTTCAGATGCGTCTTGACGCGTGCCAGCAATATCGGTGCATTAACCGGTTTATGTATGAAATCCGATGCGCCGACTGAAAACCCCAACTCTTCATATTCGTCTTCATTCTTCGCAGTGATGAAGATGACAGGTACATCCGCAAGCTTAGCATTGCCTTTCAGGCGTCGACATGTCTCAAAACCGTCCATATCCGGCATCATGATATCAAGCAGTATCAGGTCGGGTGGATTGACGATAGCGTAATCGAGCGCCACTTTGGCCTGGTTGAATAGTTTCACAGAATATTCCTCCGCCAGCATAGACTCCATGATCATCAGGTTTATATCCGTATCATCCACGACCATTACTGTAGGGCGTGCCGGATCCGTAGATCGTACTTCTTCAATATTGCCCATATTTTTCCTTAATTCATGATCAAACTGCAAGTCGGATAGCCCGACCGGAATTTTACAGCCATTTCAGATGCAGCGCACCAACTCAAACGGCGCATGGCTGAAGCAGGTTCATGCCCGGCGCAGAGCGGCGATGCGCTCATCCAGCGGCGGATGGCTCATGAACAAACGGTTTATGCCAGTACCGCCGGATATGCCGGAAGCGGCCATCTCGGATGGCAATGATACCTGCTCGTGATTGATCTTCAGACGTTCCAGCGCTGCGATCATCTTTTCACGACCGGCAAGCTGCGCAGCACCCGCATCGGCGCGAAATTCGCGTTGACGCGAGAACCACATCACGATGATGCTGGCCAGCACACCCAGCACCAGTTGCGCTGCAATTTCTGCAATAAAGGTGCCGATGCCGGGCCCACGCTGTTCACCCTCCTTGCGCAGCAATGAATCAACAAACATTCCGAACAGTCTGGAGAAAAACACCACAAAGGTGTTCACCACGCCCTGTATCAGTGTCAGCGTCACCATATCGCCGTTGGCGACATGGCTGATTTCGTGCGCCAGCACCGCCTCCGCCTCATCGTGGCTCATGCTCCGCAACAACGCGGTGCTCACCGCCACCAGCGCCTCATTCCTGTTCCAGCCGGTAGCAAAAGCATTCACGTCAGGGGCATCGTAAATCGCTACTTCCGGCATGTCGATGCCGACGGACTGCGCCTGACGCCGTACGGTTTCCATCAGCCAGCGTTCGGTCGGATCGGCAGGCGCCGTGATAGTCTGTGCGCCCACCATGCGTTTTGCCGACCATTTGGAAAGAAACAGGGAAATGATAGAACCGGCAAAGCCGATCACCAGCGACATCACCAACAGCGCGTTGAAGTTGATCGTACCGCTCCGATCCAGCATGCGGTCTACACCCAGCAGGCGCAAGGTGATATTGATCACGAACAAGACCGCCAGATTGGTCAGAATAAACAGGAAAATTCGTTTCATCGTGATCTCCCAACATGCAGTATGGCTTAACGCAAACTTGCCCAGTAATTACGGGTTAAATGAGGCTTATCCCTCATTTTTTCAAGTACCAACGCAAGCGACAAATTCCCCGTGCAGCTCGTCAAGGCGCGCGCGACTTGACAACAGCCTGACCGGACAACTAAGCTCTTGGCATGAGTCCTCTTATCAACCAAAATCTGCAGGCTTCCTTGAACGATCCCATTACCGGCTTCCTCAACCGTACCGACTGTTTTGACGCCATCGCACAACTGGCCTCCCGTACCACGTCTGAATGCCCGCTCTCCATCGTCTGGATTGCGCTGGATCGAATAAAACAGATCAATGAGTCCTTCGGACATCAGGGTGGGGACGTGGTGATTTTCCAGATCGCCAGCCGTCTGCGCAACAAGGCCGGTGCGGATGCACTCTGGTTCCGCATGGCAGGGGACGAATTCGTATGCCTCTCGCCTGTCGGCAATTCGGAGCTGGCACATCAGTTCGCGTCAACCTTGCTGAACGAAATTCAAGCTCCCCTGCCATTGAATAATCTGCTGCTCCACCCTTCGGCCAGCCTGGGCGTGGCAATACTGGAAACAGACGAGACGCCATCTGCCTGTCTTGAGCGTGCCGACCGCGCCATGAACTCGGCCAAGCGCGCGGGTGGAGGACGTGTGGAGAGCTCAAGCCCTGAGGCGATACCAGGGCGATGGGGCGTCCATCTGGCTCATCACGAACTGCAAATCGAAAACCAACTGCACATTGCCATCGGACAAGGGGGGCTCTGCCTGCATTACCAGCCCTGCGTTGACTATGAAGGTCGCATCTCTTCTGTCGAGGCGTTGATGCGCTGCACCAGCCACCCACTGTCACCAAACGAATTCATACCGATCGCCGAAAAAACGGGGCTGATTATTCGTCTGGGGGAATGGAGCCTGCTCGAAGGCGCCCGCTTTGCAAAGCGTCTTGCCGACAGCGGACAGCATACAACGGTGTCCATCAACGTCTCCCGTGCGCAATTTGCCGCGCCAAACTTTCCGCAGACACTCCATGCCGCGCTGCTTTGCGCCGATGTTAATCCCGTGCTGATTGAACTGGAACTCACCGAATCGCTGTTCATGGACAATTCCAGCATAGTACAGACGAATCTGCATGCCACGCTGGACGCCGGTGTAAAAATCGCCATTGATGATTTCGGCACGGGTTATTCGTGTCTGGCAACACTCAAGGACATCAGTGCCGGCAAGATCAAGATAGACCGCGCCTTTGTCGTCGCACTGCCTCACGACCGCCGCGCATTTTCCGTGGTCAGGGCAATAGCACGCCTTGGCGAGGATCTGGGCATGCTGATTGTTGCAGAAGGCGTCGAAAGCCAGGATCAGGTTGATTCCCTGCTGGACGCAGGCGTTCACATCATACAGGGTTATATTCACGCCCGCCCGATGCCGGATGAGAGCCTCCTGGCATGGCTTATGAACAGGAAAAACACATGACACATCCCTATTCCGCTGTCGAGTCGCAACTGGAAAGCTCTTTATACAAAATCGGTATCCCGCCGCGCCCTGCCATTCTCGACCGCATCCACGCGGAAATGCAGAAGGATGAACCCGATTTTAAACAACTATCCGACATCATCTCAGCCGATGTCGCCCTCTCGGCGAGCCTGATCAGCATCACCAACTCACCCTACTTCGGTTTGCGCGGTCATGTGCACTCGACCCGGGAGGCCATGATGGTACTGGGCCTTAATATTACCAGCAAGGCAATTGCCGGTATCGCCATGCGACACGCATTCCCCCAGTCGCCGCACCTCGAACGTTTCTGGGATGCCTCGGCCCGCATCGCACGACTCTCCGGCTGGCTTGCACAGCGTCTCACCAAACTGAGTGCTGACGATGCCTATACCTTCGGACTGTTCCGCGATTGCGGCATACCGATACTGCTGTCCCATTTTCCCGAATATATCGGAATACTGCAAAAGGCAAACCACGACGCCGCCCGCAGCTTCACCGATATCGAGGACATTGAGTTGCCCACCAACCATGCCGTCGTAGGCTATGTGCTGGCACAAAACTGGTGGCTTTCCGACGAAACCATCCTGTCCATACGCAACCATCATAATGCGGACATCCTGAGCACCCCTGCCATCCCACCCTCGATGAACAGCAGACAGATGATCGCCGTCGCACAACTGGCCGAACACCTGTTGCAGCAGCACTCAGGCCTCAGCATCACTCAGGAATGGGTCAAGCTGGGACCTGCCTGCCTGCATCTGCTCAAGCTCACCGAAGACGACATAAAGGAACTTCTTGCTGAAGCAATCCCCGTAATCGAAGCCGAAAACTAAACCTAACGATCATGGCAAAAAAGCCACCACTGATGATGTAAATGATTCTAGCAGGGATGATGCCCGGCGGGCGTCACCTCGCAAACTCGCCATGATCGTTCCCTCACCCCCGTTCCCCCTCTCCCGGTGGGCGAGGGGTACGGATCGTCGCTGCGCGAGTTTCACGTTAAAGCCGGACTTGTTGCAAATACAGCTGCTCAACTTTGACGCGAGCCCACGGTGTCCTTCGCAAAAATTTCAGGCTGGATTTGATACAGGGATCATGGCTGAAGCAGCGCACCGGTACCGCAGCAGCCATGGCTTCCCAACCGATGTTCTCGGACAACTGCGTGACGATGGCCTCCAAAGTAACGCCTTCGGGCAGGGGGCGGGGAACTGAATTTTTAATGGTATCCATCCCGGCATTTTACAGGCGATTGGCCATCCTTGGTATTTACAACGGGCTTCCTGAATTCCGGCCTGCGCCCGGAAAATCAGTTGTAATGGCGGCATGAGTGAACTGCGGGAAATAAACGCCTGTTTTTTGGCCGTAGCCACCTTGCGACTAACTGCTGTACATGTATTCTCGCGTGAGCGGCAATTGAATGGCCGCTGTATTTGTAAGCTTGTACGCGAGAACCTGATAGACATTTATCCAGCCATGAGAAAAAGCATGAGCGCAACCTGCCAGATAGATTTCCCAGATACGAAACCGCCGGTCTCCAGCGATGGCGGCCGCCTGGTCGCGGTTCGATTCGAGGCGACTGGCCCATACGTGACAGGTGCGCGCATAATGACGCCGTAGCGACTCTACATCGGCCACCTCCAGTCCGGCAGCCGCCATTTCTTTCAACGCCAGACTAAGATGCGGCAACTCGCCGTCAGGAAAAACGTATTGGTCGATAAATTCTCCGGCACCGGAGACGAGCTCCCGACTCTCCACATCACTTGTGGTGATACCGTGGTTCAACACCATGCCTTCGTCCGTCAGAAGCTTGCATATCTTGCCAAAATACATGGGAAGATTCTTCAGCCCCACGTGCTCGAACATGCCGATACTCGCGATTTTGTCAAACACACCATCGTCAGGCAAGTCGCGGTAATCGCGCAACTCAACCGTGCAACACGCTTGCAAACCTTCCGCCAGAATACGGCTTTGGACATACTCGAATTGGTTTTTCGATAGGGTGATCCCCGTGGCAACTGCGCCATACTTCTTTGCTGCTCGCAGAATCAACGCGCCCCAGCCGCAGCCTATATCGAGAAAGCGTTCGCCCGGTTTAATCATCAGCTTGTTCAGAATATGATCCAGCTTCTGTTCCTGTGCCGTTTCCAGAGAGTCATCCTCGTGCCGGTAATAAGCGCATGAATAAACCATGTTTCGGTCAAGGAACATGGCATAGAAATCGTTCGAGACATCGTAGTGATATTCGATAGCCTCACGGTCTCGTCTGTGGCTGTGACGCCTGAAGAAATGAAATCTTGCTCGTTGGCTGGCAGCAACGCTGCTAACCAGACTTTCTGCGATTCTGAATATCTCGTGTATTGATCCCTCGACGCGTATGTGTCCATCCACAAATGCCTCGCCCAGCTTATTAAGGTCGGGCGGCGTGAAATAGCGGAGCGCCGACAGCTTTGGGACATAGACCGTGACCGTGGGTTCAGCAGAAAGATTAAACTCGCGCCCGTTCCATAACACGATCCGCAACGGAATAATAAAGTTGGCGGGGATGCGTTTGAACAATTTTTCAAGGCGGTATTCAATAAACATTGTGATCCTTAGCCTGTGATGCGGACGCTCTGCCGTTCCCGGACGAAGCCGTTATTACTCCTGCCAAGCGCAGTCAGTCCTGACACAGGAATCACCCGCTGCGACTTCATGTGCCCATCGCCACACATCCATTGAATTTTTTATGATACCGAGACTTCAATTACCTTGGACTTGGCCGTTGCGGATTTGGGCAAAGTGACGTTAAGCATGCCGTCCTTGAATTCGGCCTTCACAGCGGACTCGTCAGCATCTTCAGGCATACTAAAGCTGCGCATGAAACTGCCGTAGGAACGCTCAATACAATAAAACCTCTTATCCTTCTCTTCCTTTTCCATCTGGCGTTCACCGGAAATAGTGAGCATCCCGTCCTGAAGGGTAACCTTGACTTCTTCCTTCTTTACGCCGGGGATTTCCCCTTTGATCAGATACGCGGTATCGGTTTCACTGATATCAACGGAGGGTGTCCAATCAGCCATTACCAGCATTTTCTGATTTGATTCGACGGGTACCTGAGCGTGGCTAAAAAAACGATTCAGGCGTTTCGACACATCTTCGAGTTCTTTGATTGGATTCCATTTAGCCAGGTTCATAATGGCACTCCCGCACCGGTGGCAGCAAAACAATCTTCACGCCAGCTGCAGCCCGATTGATCGCACTCTCCACTGATGGCTGTGCCATCACAATCGAAGCTGCCTTCCTCCAGTTGAATTGATTTATTTAGTTCGAGTTTTGAGAGCTTGCCAGGATAAATATCGTGCGATTTGGCGATACCACGTATCTCTTCCATTTTCATGACAGTTTCCTTGTGAAATTAAAACTCCAAACAACGGTGCGAAAATTATGCGCTGATTAACTCAGAAAACGCCATAGGCGGATGCTGATTTTTCTATAGGAAAAACACCAGGTTACAATCAGTACTTACCGTCTTAACACTGTGATAATTTGGTGCTATTGTGCGTCGGCTGCTTTCCGAATGTTAATCGCGAACCTGACTACTGATGAACCACAACATTTTCGAAACCATACTTGCGCAGCGCTCGGTGCGTTCCTATGCGCCTGATGAGATTGAGCGCAGCACCATCACTGCTGTAGGCTGCGGTACGGGCGCCCACTGCCATGCATGAAGAAGCCCGGGCATTCGTCGTGGTACAGAACCGACAGGTTTTGAAACAATTGTCCGATATTGCCAAACCGCTTTTTATCGAAAGGTTGCACCGTTCCCACCAGACAGTTGCGCATGCGCTCGACGCCGACTTTAATATATTCCAGACGCAGGCACTCTCATCGTCATCTGCGCCAGGTCATCCGGGCCTTTCGTTGAAGCCGACTGCTGGCTGGCTACCGAAAATCTGATGCTCGCAGCCTGTGCCATCGGGCTGGGCAGTTGCGTCATCGGTTCTTCCGTTGCCGCGCTGAACACGCCGCAGGTGAAAACAAAGCTCGGCATTCCGGCTGAATTTAACGCAGTGGCACCGATCATCGTGGGAGTGCCCGCCGGCGTAACACCCGCCACTTCAAGAAAGGACCCCTTGATTCTCGCCTGGGTATGATGGCAGCTCACTTGCCTGCACTGACTGGACAGGATAAAACGACGATTCAGAATATAGAAACCGGGCTAAAATGAAGAAAACATGGCATGGCTGCCCGCTTGCTTTTCTGCTCACTGCGCTGCGAAAAGGCTACCTGCTCTATTATAGAGCCTGCCGGGGTTAATACATGCGGTGAGGGATCCGCTAACCTGAAATAATGCACCAGGGTATAAGTCAGCTTGTAAATTTAATCACTCTTTATCACCGCGTTTGATTCTACTCCGAAACAACTTCACTATCCCTGCATTTCAGATTTTCGTGACAACCCCGTCGCCAGCCAGCTTGTGCCAGGTTTCCAGCAATGTGTCCGGATTGAGCGACAGGGTCTGAATGCCTGTGTCCACCAGCCATTGCGCAAAATCGAAGTGGTCGGATGGTCCCTGACCGCAGATCCCGACATATTTATCCAGCCGGTTACAGGCGGTGATTGCCATCTTCAGCAGTATTTTTACCGCAGGATCGCGCTCATCAAACCTGTCCGCAACCAGACTCGAATCACGATCCAGTCCCAGCGTAAGCTGCGTTAAATCGTTGGAGCCGATGGAAAATCCATCGAAGAACTGCAAAAAATCTTCGGCCAGCAAGGCATTCGAAGGTATTTCACACATCATGATCAGGCGCAAGCCATGCTCGCCGCGACGCAGGCCATGCGCAGACATGGCGGCAACCACATCGCGCGCTTCCTGCACCGTGCGCACGAACGGGATCATCAACTCCACATTGGTGTAGCCCAGCTTTTCACGCACACGTTTCATGGCGCGACATTCCAGTTCAAAACAGTCGGTAAAGTTTGCGGCAACATAGCGTCCTGCGCCCCGGAAGCCGATCATCGGGTTTTCTTCCAACGGCTCGTAGATCTCTCCGCCCAACAATTTACGATATTCGTTCGACTTGAAGTCGGACAGACGCACGATGACAGGCTTGGGCCAGAATGCAGCAGCTAACGTGGATACGCCTTCGGTGATTTTTTCCACATAGAACTCTTCAGGATCTGCATAACCCGCTGATCGCTGCAGCACAGCTTCGCGCAGCTTTACGGGCAGCTTGTCGTGTTCCAGTACCGCCTTGGGGTGAATTCCGATCAGGTTATTGATGATGAATTCCAGCCTGGCCAGTCCGACTCCTGCAGAAGGCAATTGTGCGAATTCAAAAGCCAGATTGGGATTGCCGACGTTGAGCATCAGTTTAACCGGCAGCGGCGGCAATGCATCTTCACTGCGAACAGCGACTTCAAACGATAGCCTGCCGTGGTACACATAGCCGGTATCCCCTTCCGCACAGGAGGCTGTGACAATCTCACCCTCGTGCAGCGCGCTGGTAGCATTACCACACCCGACGATGGCGGGAATACCCAGTTCGCGCGCGATAATCGCGGCATGACAGGTGCGCCCGCCGCGATTGGTAATGATGGCGGATGCCCTTTTCATCACCGGCTCCCAGTTCGGGTCGGTCATATCGGTGACCAGCACATCGCCCGGCTGCACCTGATTCATTTCGGCGACACTCGCGACGATACGCACCCTGCCGGCACCGATTTTCTGGCCGATGGCGCGCCCCTCGACCAGCACGTCGCCGCGTTGTTGCAATCGATATTTCTCCGTACCGCTGCCGGATAATGCATTCGACTGCACCGTTTCCGGACGCGCTTGCAGAATATACAGCTTGCCGTCGATGCCATCTTTGCCCCATTCGATATCCATCGGGCGACCATAATGCTGCTCGATACATATGGCGTGGCGTGCCAGCAGCAACACGTCCTCGTCGCTCAGTGAAAAACGCGACTGATCGTCTGCCGCAATAGACTCAATGCGTGTGGAACGACCTGCGGATTGTTGTTCATCGAACACCATGCGCAGCTGTTTTGAACCTAAGGTGCGGCGCACAATGGCCGGAAATCCAGCGGAGAGTTGCGGTTTGTGTACGTAAAATTCGTCCGGATTGACAGCCCCCTGCACTACCATTTCACCCAGCCCGTAAGAGGAAGTAATGAACACTGCATCGCGAAATCCGGATTCGGTGTCCAGAGTGAACATCACACCGGATGCGCCAAGATCGGATCTCACCATGCGCTGTATGCCGACTGACAGCGCGACGTCGGCATGCGTGAAATCCTTGTGTACGCGGTAGGAAATAGCGCGGTCGTTATAAAGTGAGGCAAACACCTCGCGGATGGCATGCAGAATATTGGCGATGCCGCGGATATTGAGAAATGTCTCCTGTTGTCCGGCGAACGAGGCATCCGGTAAATCTTCGGCAGTCGCAGAAGAGCGCACAGCGAAACTGGCATCTGAATCGCCCGCCAGAATTGCATAATGCGCATGCACTTCTTCCTCCAGGCGCTTTGGCAGCGGCGCATCGACTATCCAGTCGCGTATTTTGCGACCCGCTTCGGCAAGGGCGACGACATCTTCAACGTTGAGTTTTTCAAGCAAGTCCTCGATGCGTTCTGCCAGTCCGTCATGCGTTAGAAAATCGCGGTAGGCCTGCGCCGTAGTGGCAAACCCGCCTGGCACCTGCACACCGGATGCACTCAGACCGGAAATCATCTCGCCTAACGAGGCGTTCTTTCCGCCCACTTCCAGGATGTCTGTAAGCCCCAAGGACTGGTACGGAATAACATAGGGTTGCATGGACTTCTCCTTATTTCTTTGTAGGTGTGTTAATTTGTATTCGGCACCGCTTACAGAGTCGTACCGGGCAACACCCTCAAACGACCTGCCTGTCGAGCCGAATCCCGGCCATGTCAACGAACCTGCCGGGATTCAACGATGCCGTTCAATGTAACCTGACCGCCCTTACGCGGGTACGGCAGGACTTTTCGTTAATTGTGCTGCCGACATCATTGCAGATATGACAAACATCAGCGCAAGATTAACCGCCAGGGCAATCAGACCTATATAAATCGGATAAGTATTGCCGGCGATGTTCAATGAAAAAATCGGTTTGAGATCCTGGATAAATGCCAGCGATGTTCCGCAGATGATGCCCGCAAGCCAACCGGCAAAGAGTGCCGGCAGTTTCAGATTTCTTGTGTACAGCGAAAAAACGATCGCCGGGAAGGTTTGCAAAACCCACACGCCGCCAAGCAATTGCAAGTCAATCGCAAATTTGGTCGGTAAGAAAACGATAAAGGCCAATGCACCAAATTTAACCAGCAAAGAAACCAGTTTTGCCGTGCTGGCTTCTTGCGCAGGCGTAATATCGGAATTGACCAGCGGCTTCCAAAGATTGCGGGTGAACAGATTGGCAGCACCAATGGACATGATCGCAGCAGGCACCAAAGCGGCAATCGCAATCGCAGCAGCGGCGAAACCAAGGAACCATGAGGGGAAAATATGAGCAAACAAGGCCGGTACAATCTCAGAACTATTGGTGACCTTTATTCCCGCAGCAATGGCCATGTAACCCATCAACGCAATCAGACCCAACAATAATGTGTACGCCGGCAACAGAATGGCATTCTTCTTAATCGTCGCTTCGCCGGAAGAACTCAGAATTGCCGTCATTGTATGAGGGTACATAAATGCGGCCATCGCCGAACCAAACGCCAGCGACCCGTAGGCCAGAAACTGTGCAGGTTTGAGGGTGACTCCGGTCATTCCGCCTTTGATGGCGAAGTAGTGATCTGCAGCTGAAAACACGGAAGCATATCCGCCGAGTTTGCTGGGAATCAGACAAACCGCCGCAATCACCACGATATAAATCATGATGTCTTTTACAAAGGCAATCATTGCTGGCGCCCGAATGCCGCTGGTATAGGTATAAAATGCCAGCACCAGGAACGCTATAACCAGCGGTATTTCGCCGGAGATGCCCAGGCTTCTAATCACAACCTGCATACCGACCAGCTGTAGCGCGATGTAAGGCATGGTTGCTGCAATTCCGGTCAAGGCGATCGCTGCGGCAAACCATTTCCCACCATAAACACCCTGTACAAAATCGGCTGCCGTGATGTGATTATCCTTATGACAGGCCTTCCACAATTTAGGCATCACCATAAATACAAAGGGATAAACGATGATAGTGTAAGGCAGGGCAAAGAAGCCGTAAGCACCAACGGCATACACCAGCGCGGGCACGGCGATAACGGTATATGCGGTATAAAAATCACCGCCGATCAGAAACCAGGTAATCAACGTACCAAACTGGCGGCCACCCAAGCCCCATTCATGGAGCTGGGTAAGATCACCCGATTTCCACCGCGCAGCCATGAAGCCGACAATGGTGACGAGAGCAAAAAAGCCAAGAAATACGATACTGGCAGTGAGATTAAGCGTCGTTGGCATTATTTACCCGCCTTGTACACAATAAAAATAATCACGGAAGTAAGCGGCACCCAAAGAAGCTGATACCAGTAAAAAAACGGGAAGCCGAATAATGAAGGCTTAACATCGTTATAAAAAGGAACCCAAAGAAGCGCTATATAAGGCAGCAGCAATAAAATATTGGGGAAGGCAGTCTGACGCAGTGATCTCTGCTCGCCGTTGTTGACATCGTTACTACAGCTGTTTTGTGACATTGTTTTCCCTGAAAATTTTTATGATTTATCCGATGTGAAGCAGCATCGTTTATTTTCGCAATCATCGGCCCGTTCGACCATACGCATTACTACCGAAGACAGATTGGTATTACTACTTACAAGGTGGCTTGCCACGGAACGATTTGGCAGGCTGTTGAAAAACGTCATGAGCGAAGCCGAGATAAGAAAAAAAG
>JAJXTL010000288.1 GCA_021783855.1 Pseudomonadota bacterium | reverse complement strand
GGGCAAGCAGGCAGAAAATCGACGAACTTGCCGTTGGCATGTCGTTTGCGTCTGATGAAGAAGATTTCATCGAAGAAGGCGTGGCGGAAACCGATAATACGCTGGTTGGCCTGGTCAACAAGATGATGCTCGACGCTTACAACCAGGGGGTGTCAGACATACACATCGAGACCTATCCTGACAAGCGCAATACGCAGGTCAGATTTCGCAAGGACGGGATGATCGGCAAGTATTTTGAATTTCCGCCGACCTTCAGAAGAGCACTGATTTCCAGAATCAAGATCATGGCGAAGCTGGACATTTCCGAGAAGCGCAGGCCTCAGGATGGAAAGATAGAACTCAAACTCAGCCAGGAACAGAAAGTCGAGTTTCGTGTGGCTACGATCCCGACCGCCAATGGTCTGGAAGACGTGGTGATGCGTGTGCTGGCCGGAGCCAAACCCATCCCGCTGGAAATGCTGGGATTGCCGGCGCAGGTGCTTGCGAGGATCAAGGAGCTGGTGGCGAAACCGTATGGCCTGTTTCTGATCTGCGGACCGACGGGTTCCGGGAAAACGACTACCTTGCATTCCGTACTGGGCTTCATCAATTCCCCCGATCGCAAGATATGGACGGCCGAGGATCCCATCGAAATCACCCAGGATGGGCTGCGTCAGGTTCAGGTCAATTCGAACATAGGCTGGACTTTTGCGGCGGCCATGCGCAGCTTCTTGCGCGCTGATCCGGATGTGATCATGGTGGGTGAGATACGCGATGCTGAAACGGCGAAGATTGCCATACAGGCGTCGTTGACCGGCCATATGGTGTTCTCAACCTTGCACACCAACAGCGCAGCGGAGAGTATGGTGCGCCTCTTGGATCTGGGTATGGACCCGTTCAATTTTTCTGATGCGCTGGTGGGCATATTGGCGCAGCGCCTGGCGCGCCGCTACTGTGATGCCTGCAAAAAGCCCTATGCTGCCTCAGATGATGAAATGGCTGCGCTGGCCGAAGAATACTGTTTGGGAACGCACTTTGATCCCAGCGTAGTGTTGCAGCAGTGGAAACAATCCTATCCCGAAGAGGTATTCACACTCTATTCTGCCAAGGGGTGTCGCGAGTGCGGCGGTACAGGATACAAGGGAAGGATAGGCTTGTATGAATTTCTGGAAGCAACCCAGGCGATCAAGAAGCTGGTCCAGCATCAGGGGAATGTCGAATCATTGCAAACCGAAGCGCTCAACCATGGCATGCGCACCCTGAAACAGTATGGCATAGAGTTGGTGCTAAAAGGGCAGACCGATATTCTGCAAATCAGGTCTGTATGCAATTAGCCAGGATGGAAAGTTGAATCATTGATATGACGCACGTTAGAATCCGAATCCCCGCTTTTGGCATTGGCCCGAAATCATGAAATCTTGCTGGTCTGACCTTACCATTTTCACCTCATGATGAATCGAATCTCTGACAGGCAACTCTGGTGGTTGCTGGTGATTGTCACGCTGATCTGGTTTTCCAATCTTGAATACCGCACGCTGATCAAACCCGATGAGGGCCGCTATGCGGAAATTCCCCGCGAAATGCTGGCTAGCGGCGATTGGGTCACACCACGCCTGAACGATCTGAAGTATTTCGAGAAGCCGCCGCTGCAATACTGGGCTACTGCGACAGCTTACGAAGTGTTTGGCGAGCATCAGTGGACTGCACGCCTCTGGACCGGCCTGACCGGATTTGCGGGATTGCTGCTGGTGTGGTTTACCGGATTGCGTCTGTTCGGTCGGGAAGCGGCAAACTATGCTGCGATGCTGCTTGGCAGCAGCATGCTGTATGCGATGATGGGTCATATCAATACGCTGGATATGGGCGTGACGTTCTTTATCACGCTGGGCGTGTTTTCATTTTTGCTTGCGCAACACGGCGTGCCGGCCGATCGGCAGGCAGGTCGAAACTGGATGCTGCTGGCCTGGGCCGGCATGGGGCTGGCGGTGCTGTCCAAGGGGCTGATGGGCATTGTTCTGCCTGGCACTGCCGTGTTTATCTATTGCGTGGTGCGTCGCGATTTCGCTTTGCTAAAGCGCATGCATTGGCTGTCCGGGCTCTCCATATTTCTGTTGATCACGGTACCCTGGTTTTATCTGGTCATCAAAGCCAATCCTGAGTTCTTCCAGCGTTTTTTCATCTATGAGCATTACACGCGCTTCACCACCCGCGAGCTGGGACGCTATCAGCCCTGGTATTATTTCGTTCCTATCCTGTTGTCAGGCGCCTTGCCCTGGACTGCACTGATGTTCGATTCTTTGTTTCACATCGGCAAGCCAACTGCATCCTGGCCAGATAAAAAACCGTTCCATGCTGCCTTGTTCCTGTTGATATGGGCGGTTTTCATCTATGTGTTTTTTTCCGTTTCCGACTCCAAGCTGCCTTCCTATCTGTTGCCGATGTTTCCTGCGCTGGCTTTGCTGATGGGGCGCCGTCTGGTCGAAATTCGCGAGCATCTCCTGTTCTGGTATGTTGCCGCGGTGGTACCCGTCGCACTGCTGTTGCTGGGGATGTCTGCCAATGTCGGCAGGTTCGCCGACACGCCCAACCAGATGGAACTGTATCCGCATTACGCCGTCTGGCTGGTGTCTGCCTCACTGATACTGTTGTCGGGACTGCTAATTGGCATGCGCCTGTTGTGGAAAGAAAATAAATTCCCTGCCGTGCTGGCGATTGCGCTGGCAAGTCTGATTGCAGCACAGAGATCGG
>JAJXTL010000003.1 GCA_021783855.1 Pseudomonadota bacterium | reverse complement strand
AGCAGTTGGTCAATCAAATCCGGCGAGGGTGATTTCTTTGCTACGGTCATGTTTACTTCCTTTTCAAAGTTAGGCAGATTTTCCTGCCAAATGACCGTTTACACAAAATTTCTTACACCCTCAAACCATCTGACACGGTCACCCGCCGCCTCATCATCAAACTCGCCAGCGAGCTCAAGCCCGCACCGGCGATTCCCGAAGAGGCACGCAAATACTTCGTCGAAGGCACCGCCATCGTGAAAGCGGCGAAGAATCCGGCGCAGCAGGCCATTGCCGATATTTGCGATCTGTAGCAATCGAGATGGTCATTCATATTTCCTGATAGCCACTGCCCGCTTCAAAGCAGAATGCGCGACTTAAAAATAGTCATGCTGCTGTTTATTGAGTCATGATACGATTAAAATCATAAGTACATACAGGTAGCGAAAATTCATATCATCACCAAACACGCTGATTAATCATCAACAAGTTTGCAGATATATCCTGCTGATTTACAGGCATTTGGGTACTTGAAATTGCGCCGCCCTTTGCGTTTTTTGGTGACCCGCTCAGAAAAAACGATCGATTTTCGGATTTCACAATAGTTGACCTATATGACAAACATACCCCAGTTTCATTGGAAAAGAAGGATCGTGCAGTTTGCCACTCTGATGCTGATTGTGCTGATCCCGGCGACAGGATTGTTTCGTATCGATCTGGCGTCTGCGAGCTTTTTGGTTTTAAACCATCAAATATGGTGGTCGAGTTTCACCCTGGTCACCGGTCTTGCGCTGATTTTTGTGACGGCGCCTATACTCACCTATATGACCATCGGTACTGTCTGGTGCGGGTGGGCATGCCCGCAAAATCTTGTTGCAGAATTCGGGGATAAGTTAACTCACAAATTGCTTGGGAAACGCGCAAGCGTGAGAGTGGAAGGCAAAGGGTTTGTCGTTGCCGAAACTAAAAACAGGTTGCTCAATTGGATTGTGCTCGGGATCGTATTTTTACTTGCGTCATTCGTCATTGCACTGTTTCCATTCTTGTTATTTTTTTCGCCTACCTACCTGTGGGAAATGCTGACATTTAGCGATACTGAAAAGTTATCAACTTTCATATTTTATTTACTGATTGTATTTCTGGTCTTTGCCGACATTGCATTCATACGCTATTATTTGTGCGACTACGCCTGCTTTTATCGTATGGGACAAAGGATGTTCAAAACCCGCGATGCATTGCATGTGACCTACGATGCAACACGCGCTGCGGATTGCGCCAAGTGCAATTACTGTGCGACAGTCTGTATCACCAATATTCAGCCGACTGCCATTGCGCCCCATGACATCTGCATCAACTGCGGGGAATGCATCGATGCCTGTGATCGCCTGCATCAGAAAACCTGCACTCCCGGCCTGCTGGATTTCAAGTTGAGTTCGGAATCTGCAAACAGAACCTGGTATCAAAAAATAGCGACCGTGTTGCGGAGCACAAACCGGTTGGTCTTGGGGCTGTTCCTGGCAGGAATCGTGCTGATGGTATGGGGTTGGGTGACACAACCAAAAGTGTTGCCGAAGATACCGTTTGCCGTACAACAGAAAACACGCGAGATCGCAAGAATTTGCAGTGTTCAATGCGTGCAGCAGGAGTCTGCCTGCAAGAGTCGCAATATGGAAGGATGTTACCGCGCGGCGGCTTGCCGGTGTGATTGCACCTTGCAGCAGGATCCGACCAACACTGACAGCAACGGATTAAAACAGTGCGTTGCCAGGAATTTGGCGCACGCGGAAGCTGAGCGCACAAGGATTACCCGTCCGGGGGTAGTCAACCTGTTAGGGGAATAAAACAATAACCAGCTCACAACTTCAAGCAGTAAGCCCAGCGTAGATCATCAGCATTTTTTCAGGCAAACACCGGATATGGTCGACCACCATGTAGTTTCGCGCGCCGAAGATGCGTGAGACGTACCCATCCGCATTGGCATCGAGGCTGACGCAATGCGTATGTATCCCGCAGCGTCCGGCATCCCTGACCGCCATCTTCGCGTCATACGTCAGGTATTTCGTGCCTCGCACGTCGATGTCCGATGGCGCGCCGTCAGTAATGAGCATCAGGAGCTTCTTGCCGGATTCCTGTCCATTGAGATAATGCGTGGCGTGGCGTATCGCCGCACCCATGCGGGTAGAATTCTGTCCGGTCATGCCGGCAATTTTTCCCTTCGGAATGTCGTCGTAAGGTTGATCGAAATCCTTGAAGCGGAAATATTCGACATTATGCCGGCTCTTGGAGCAGAAACCGTGGATGGCGAACGGATCGCCGACCGATTCAATGACCTCCGCAAACAGTACGCAAATTTGCCGGGTCAGCTGCAGCACAGTATGGTCTTGCCCGGCTATCTTTTGATTCGTCGAATTGGAATGATCCAGCAGTACCAGCACCGTGATGTCGCGGGTTTTGCGCATCTGGCGCATCATGACCCGGGTGTCCGGTTGCACACCCAATCTGATATCGATCAGCGCGCGAATGGCGGCATTGATGTCTATTTCGTCGCCTTCCTCAAGTTTTCTGATGCGGCGCACGCCACTGAGGCGGATGGTATGCAGAAGATTCTTCATGCGCACGACCAAATCATTATTCTGTGTAACGATATTGGCTATGGTTTCAAGATCGCCGGGCTTGCACTTTTTTTCCCGTATCGTCACCCAGGCCGGCGTCTCAACCTGGCTTCGGTAATCCCATTCGGAATAACTGTATGTTTCCGAAACCGGTGTTCTGCGTAGCGGTTTATCCTCCGAGAGTTGCTTGGTTTCCTCGTCTGCGCTGGCAAATTCATTATTTCCCAGCAGCAACTTTGAATCGTAAAAGGCGTCGGGCAATTCCTGCGGCTGGTTGGAATCCGTCGTTGCCAACGCCCATAAATAACGGTTGTCGTCGCGGTAGGGCGCCGTCAGTCGGTCGGTGCGTGCATGGAACCTGATTTTTTTGGACTCAAACGCCTGCGCCAGAGCCAGACCGATCCTGATCGAAATGTCGCTGGTTTCCAGATTATCCGCAGCATGAAACAAAGCCCGCCCCTGGATTATCCAGGGATCGTCATCCCGGTAGGTCTCATCCAGCAAGGCGCGCGCGAGGCGATTGAGATAATCCCCGGCGCTCTGGCTGTTCAAAGGGGTTGCGGTATGCTGCATGCTCCAGAGCTGTTTTAAGCGCGGAAATTCGCGTATCAACAAGGTCTCGACTCGCGCATCTTCGATTCCGGAAATCAGCGCCTTTTGCCATTTGCTCAGCGATTTTTCAGGAAAAGGATTTTTCGTGTAAACGAGGTGAGCGGCAGCATGCACGGAAGCTGCACGATAGGTTTCCAGACCTGTGACTTGCGAGCCGTCATTCAGGGTGAGATCGAAATAAAAACACGGCAGATGGATGACGTTGTTCTCGACGAAAGGCTGGTATTTTCCGTCATGTATAAAGTCCTCATCGATCGGTTTGATGACAAAATCGCGGCCCCATAAGGCATGCAGATAGATCACGATGCGGCGCTGCACATCGGTTAACCGGGTGCTGGTGTGCCCTTTCTGCCAGGCGAGCGATGATACCCCGGTTGTTTTGCCGAGATAGTTCTGCAACCCGCGTGAGATGCGATGGAGAGTGGATTTCATGATGGTTATTTGCTTGCGGGCTTCCCGAAAAATGTGGAAACTGCCGCATCAAGCGCATCGCGCATATCCGGATCATCGGTAATGGGTGACACCAGAGCGACGCGGCAGGCCCTTTTGGTATCGACACCCCTGGCAATCAGGTTGCCTGCGTAAATCAGCATACGGGTGGAAATCCCTTCATCCAGACCGTGGCCCTTGAGCTTGCGCGCCATTTTCGCAATCGATACCAGTTTCTGCGCATCCTCACCGGAAACACCGGTTTCATGGGAAACGATTTCTTCTTCAATGGCATGCTCAGGATAATCGAAGTTGAGTGCGCCAAAACGCTGTTTGGTGGACTGCTTCAAATCCTTCATCACGCTCTGGTAGCCGGGGTTATAGGAAATCACGAGCTGAAAGTCGGGATGCGCATGCACGAGTTCACTGGTCTTTTCCAATGGGAGGACTCTGCGGTTGTCGGTGAGCGGATGGATGACGACAGTCGTATCCTGGCGCGCCTCGACAACCTCGTCGAGATAACAGATTGCGCCATAACGCGCAGCGATGGCGAGCGGCCCGTCCTGCCAGCGTGTGCCATTGGAGTCGAGCAGGAAGCGGCCTACCAGGTCGCTTGCGGTCATATCTTCGTTGCATGCGACGGTAATCAAAGGCCTCTGGAGTTTCCAGGCCATATATTCAATGAAGCGTGTTTTTCCACAGCCTGTCGGGCCTTTTAACATCATGGGCATGCGCGCAGAATAGGCGGCTTCATAAACAGCCACTTCGTCCGATACCACGCGGTAATAGGGCTCGATTTCGACCAGATATTGACGGATGATATCTCTCATTGCTTGTTCCTCTTAGAGCAAGTGACACAGACTTGCCCGCCGGTTAGCTGATTGCCAGGCCATTAGCGGTCATTGTAAATTGTCTTAACATCACCCGATACATGATGATTTATTCACCGTAAGCATAATACAGTTTAGCCGACGTATGCGACATACGATTGCCCATACTGCGAATGGCGAGGGTTCGCTGGATGACGATTGCGTGTCTTTTGCGAGTTATTGCCCGCAGGGCAATATACCTGCGTGAACTATTTGCGAGTTATTGCCCGCAGGGCAATATCCCTGCATGAACCATTTGCAAGTTATTGCCCGCAGGGCAATATACCTGCGAACCCCAGTTCGCCCACAGAGCGACTTCCCTGCTAAAACCACTTGTCCGCAGGGGAATATTCCTGCATGAACCGTTTTGTGGGCAATCTCTTCTATGTGTATGAGTAACATCAGTTAGTTATTTTAAGTCTTATTTTTCGCTTGCAAAATTCATCAGGAACACTACAATCAGCGTCGATCTTTGAAAAAAATACTAGATATAGTGTTTTCAGGGATTTCCCAGACGAATCACTTTTAAGGACATGCCCATGCCAAATACCGCCGCACGCAGCGCTTTAACCCCTGTGTCGCCCGCCGATACGCAGGTGAATGATCAGCTTGATCAATACAAAGTCATACGCCGCAATGGTTCGGTGGTGGTATTCGAACCTGCGAAAATCTCCATCGCGCTGACCAAGGCTTTTATCGCTGTGAGCGGTACTCAGGGTGCGGTGTCATCACGCGTGCGTGAGCTGGTTGAACAGCTGACCGGCAGCGTGGTGAACGCGCTGATGCGTCGTCAGCCGCATGGCGGCACGCTGCATATCGAAGACATCCAGGATCAGGTCGAGCTGGGGCTGATGCGTTCAGGTGAACACGATGTGGCGCGCGCCTATGTGCTGTATCGCGAAGAACATGCGCGTACGCGCGCCCAGTCCAAGACGCAGCAGCCGGTGCATGTTATCAATGTCACCGGTATCGATGGCGTGGTGCGACCGCTGGATCTGGATCGCATGACAGCGCTGGTGCATTCCGCCTGCACAGGGCTGGGAGACGTGGTCAGTGTGGAAGTGGTGATTCAGGGCGCGCTGAAGGATATGTATGACGGCGTGCCGCTGCACGAGGTGCACAAATGCCTGATTCTGTCGGCGCGTTCGCTGATTGAAAAGGAGCCTGCCTATAACTTTGTCACCGCGCGTCTGCTGCTGAACAACATTTGCAGCGAAGTGCTGGGCGAAGACGTGGCGCCGGCAGATATGGCGACGCGCTATGCGGAATATTTTCCGAAATTTATCAAACGCGGCATTGCCGCCGAGCTGCTGGACGAGCGGCTGGCGAGCTTCGATTTGCCGCGTCTGGCTGCCGAGCTGGATGCTTCGCGTGATTTGCAGTTCGGCTATCTCGGTCTGCAAACCTTGTACGACCGCTATTTCCTGCATATCAAGGGCACGCGTATCGAAGCGCCGCAGGTGTTCTTCATGCGCGTGGCGATGGGTCTGGCGCTCAATGAAATCGACAGGGAAGCGCGTGCGATCGAGTTTTATCGTCTGATATCCGGTTTCGATTTCATGTGTTCCACGCCTACCCTGTTCAACTCGGGTTCGCGTCGTTCGCAGCTGTCCTCCTGTTATCTGACCACGGTGGAAGACAACCTGGAGGGTATTTACGATGCCATCAAGGAAAATGCGCTGCTCGCCAAGTTTGCCGGAGGGCTCGGCAATGACTGGACGCCGGTGCGGGCGCTGGGTGCGCACATCAAGGGTACCAACGGCGAATCGCAGGGCGTGGTGCCTTTCCTGAAAGTGGTAAACGACACGGCGGTGGCGGTGAATCAGGGCGGCAAGCGCAAGGGCGCGGTATGCGCCTATCTGGAAACCTGGCATCTGGACATCGAGGAATTCCTCGATCTGCGCAAAAACACCGGCGACGACCGCCGTCGCACGCACGATATGAATACCTCCAACTGGATACCCGATCTGTTCATGAAGCGCGTGATGGAAGGCGGCAACTGGACGCTGTTTTCGCCCTCGGACGTATCCGATCTGCACGACCTGTTCGGCGTGGACTTTGAAGTCGCTTACACGGGGTATGAAGCAAAAGCCGCCAGCGGCGAACTCAAACTGTTCAAAACGGTGCCGGCTGCCAGCCTGTGGCGCAAGATGCTGACCATGCTGTTTGAAACCGGCCATCCGTGGATTACTTTCAAGGATCCCTGCAACATCCGTTCGCCGCAACAGCATGCAGGCGTGGTGCACAGCTCCAATCTGTGTACCGAGATCACCTTGAATACCAACGCGGACGAGATTGCGGTATGCAACCTGGGTTCGGTAAATCTGCCCGCCCATCTGTATCCGGCAGGACATACACTTGCCGGGCAGCTCGATCATGAAAAGCTGCGTCGCACCATCAACACGGCGATGCGCATGCTGGACAATGTGATCGACATCAACTACTACGCGGTCGCCAAGGCGCGCAATTCCAATCTGAAACACCGCCCGGTGGGTTTGGGGATCATGGGCTTTCAGGATTGTCTGCATACCTTGCGTCTGCCTTATTCGTCCGATGCGGCGGTCGAGTTTGCAGATCGCTCCATGGAGGCGGTGTGCTACTACGCTTACTGGGCATCCACCGAGCTTGCCGAGGAGCGCGGTCGCTATGCCTCGTACAAGGGCAGTCTGTGGGATAAAGGCATCCTGCCGCAGGACACCCTCGATCTGTTAAGAGAAGAGCGTGGCGGTTATGTCGAAGTGGATATGTCGGTCAGCATGGATTGGGATGAGCTGCGCGCGCGCATCAGGCAGTACGGCATGCGAAATTCCAACTGTGTGGCGATTGCGCCGACGGCGACCATTTCCAACATCATCGGCGTGTCGGCCTGTATCGAACCGACCTATCAGAACATCTTCGTGAAATCGAATCTGTCCGGTGAATTCACCGTGATCAACGAGCATCTGGTTGCCGATTTGAAGCAACTCGATCTGTGGGATGAGGTGATGATCTCCGACCTGAAATATTTTGACGGCAGTCTGGCGAAGATAGACCGTGTGCCGAGTGAGTTGCGCAGCCTGTATGCCACAGCGTTCGAAGTTGAACCGGTCTGGCTGATCGAAGCGGCATCGCGTCGCCAGAAGTGGATCGATCAGGCGCAGTCGCTGAATATCTATATGGCGGGTGTGTCGGGTCGCAAGCTGGATGACACCTACAAGCTGGCCTGGTTGCGCGGTCTGAAAACGACTTACTATCTGCGCACGATGGGGGCGACCTCGGCTGAGAAATCCACCGGGCGCGCGGGTGCGCTGAATGCGGTTGCGGTGGGCGAAGCGGCGGAAGAAACGACGCAGTTCTGCTCGATTGAAAACCCGGAATGCGAATCATGTCAGTGACATGTGCGCAATCCGGGTTTCGGCGACACAAAAAATAAAAATGGCGGAGCCACAACCCTGAGTGCGAGTCGTGTCAGTAAAGTCGTGAGTGGAAAGTGGGAAGTGGTGAGTGGAAAATCCGCTCACTTGCGACTCACTACTTACAACTCACTACTCGCTCTTACTGCTAATTTAAGGAAACATTATGCTGACATTCGATGACGAAATAACGACGACAACGATACCCGCGCTGGACGCACTTTTAAATCCTAAAGCGGCTGAGGCCGCTCCTGCCTCATCTTCCGGTCGTATTCGCGTGGAAGACAAGCGCATTATCAATTGCAAGGCGGACGTGAACCAACTGGTGCCGTTCAAATACAAATGGGCATGGGAAAAGTATCTGGCTGCCTGTGCCAACCACTGGATGCCGCAGGAAGTGAACATGACGGCGGACATCGCGCTGTGGAAGAGCGACAAGCTGAGCGATGACGAGCGCCGGTTGATCAAGCGCAATCTGGGCTTTTTCACCACCGCCGACAGCCTGGCGGCGAACAATATCGTGCTGGGCTCGTATCGCCATATCACCAATCCGGAATGCCGCCAGTTCCTGCTGCGTCAGGCCTTCGAGGAGGCGATCCACACCCATGCCTACCAGTACATCGTGGAAAGTCTGGGGCTGGATGAGGGCGAAATTTTCAACATGTATCACGAAGTGCCCAGCATCCGTAACAAGGATGAGTTTCTGCTTCCCTTTATCGATGTGCTGACCAATCCGGAGTTCAAGACCGGCACGCCGGAGACCGATCAGGCCTTGCTGCGCAGTTTGATCGTGTTTGCCTGCATCATGGAAGGCCTGTTCTTCTATGTTGGCTTCGTGCAAATCCTGGCGCTGGGCCGTCAGAACAAGATGACCGGGGCTGCGGAGCAATACCAGTACATCCTGCGCGATGAATCCATGCACCTGAATTTCGGCGTGGATCTGATCAACCAGATCAAGATGGAAAATCCGCATCTGTGGACAGCCGAATTCCGCGAGGAAGTGCGTGGCCTGATGCAAAAAGGCGTGGAACTGGAGTACGCGTATGCCGAAGACACCATGCCGCGCGGCATTCTGGGTTTGAATGCCACCATGTTCAAGGAATATCTGCGCTTCATCGCCAATCGCCGCTGTCAGCAGATCGGCGTGGATATCCTGTATCCCGGCGCATCCAACCCGTTTCCGTGGATGTCGGAAATGATCGACCTGAAGAAGGAAAAGAATTTCTTCGAAACAAGGGTAACTGAATATCAGACCGGCGGTTCACTCTCCTGGGATTGAGCAGGTACATGAAGAAATTCTTTCGGCGCAGGCTAAGCCTTTGCCTTTTTAAGGTGACGACTTAAGGATAGCGTACCGTCGAGCCGGAGCCAAAAGAATTTCTTCGAAACAAGGGTAACTGAGTATCAGACCGGCGGTTCACTTTCCTGGGATTGAGAAGAGACAGCATGAAGAAATTCTTTCGGCGCAGGCTAAGCCTTTGCCTTTTTAAGGTGACGACTTAAGGACAGCGTACCGTCGAACTGTAGCCAAAAGAATTTCTTCGAAACAAGGGTAACTGAATATCAGACCGGCGGTTCACTCTCCTGGGGTTGAATGATGAATTTGCTTATTTCCTTGTATGCGCGGGTCGTGGGTCATACAAAAAGTGGGTAATCGACTTTTCTTGGGTTAATATGCGGTTCTTGCATTTGCATTCAATTTGACCTGGGATTCGAGGGGCTGTGACAGAACACTTTCTTGAAGGAAAAAGCCTGGAATGGCTGCTGGAATCCGCTACTGATGCGATGTTCATTATCGATCAGGAAGGCCGGATCGTCATCGCCAATCCCGCTGTCGAACAACTCTTTGGCTACCCTCGCCATGGGTTGATCGGAAAACCGATGGAGGCGCTGCTTCCGGAGCGCTACAGGAACCCGCA
Organism: Pseudomonadota bacterium; assembly: GCA_021783855.1. Next base: position 37,539 of record JAJXTL010000003.1, on the reverse strand, counting down.
CGCATCCATGTTTGCGGGTTATTTTTCTCAGCCCGCTGCAAGAACCATGGGTAGCGGCAGGGAATTGTCCGGTCTGCGTCAGGATGGCAGTGAGTTTCCGTTGGACGTGAGCCTGTCTCCGCTGAATACCGAACAGGGCTTGCTGGTAATGGCGACGATACACGACATCACCCTTCGCAAGCAGGCAGAAGAGCAGCGAAATCGTCTGCTGCACGAACTGGAGAGCGCCAACGAGGAGCTCAAGAATTTCGGCTATGTGGTGTCTCACGACCTTAAAGCCCCGCTGCGCGCCATCGGCTCGCTGGCGAACTGGATTTCCACGGATTATGCGGACAAGTTCGACGACGAAGGCCGCGAGCACATGCGTCTGTTGATCAGCCGGGTGCACCGCATGGACGGCCTGATTGACGGTATTTTGCAGTATTCGCGAGTAGGGCGAGTGAAGGAAGTGGCCGTCGCGGTGGAACTTAACCGCCTGGTGCGGGAGGTGATCGACCTGCTCGCACCGCCGGCCAGCATTGTCATCAGTGTCGATGCTTCCCTGCCCACTGTGATGGCAGAGCCGACCCGCATTCAGCAGGTGTTTCAGAACCTGCTTTCTAACGCCATCAAATACATGGATAAGCCCGAGGGCGAAATTCGCATCAATTGCAGCGCCGAGGGTAAACAATGGAAATTCAGTATCGCCGACAACGGTCCGGGCATTGATCGGCAGCATTTTGAAAAAATTTTCCAGTTGTTTCAGACGCTCGCCCCGCGCGACCGCGTGGAAAGCACCGGTGTGGGTCTTGCGCTGGTCAAGAAAATCGTGGAAATGTACGGCGGGCATGTCTGGCTCGAATCCACAGTCGGGGCGGGAAGCACATTTTTCTTCACTCTGCCGCGAATTGCTGCGGGTTCCCGCAAATGAAAATCATCAACGGTGCCCCTTGGGCCACCCGTGAGATGCCGCGATGAATAAACCTCAGATACGCGTACTCATTGTCGAGGATGATCTGGTGGACCGCATGGCTTGTCGCCGCACGCTGGCGCAAAATACGGACTATGAGTTCGTACTGTACGAGGCTGAAACAGGTCGCCAGGGGTTGCAGCTCGCCCATGAAAAAAAGCCGGACTGTGTGTTACTCGACTTGCACCTGCCTGACATGACGGGCCTTGAGTTTCTGGCTGAACTGAGAAACGATCCGGGCGATATTCCGGTGATGATGCTGACCGGCGCCGATAACGCCTCTGTCGCGGTCGAGGCGATGAAACGCGGCGCGCAGGACTACCTGGTCAAGGATGTGAGCCGCCAATATCTGGAATTGCTGCCCGCTGTCATTCGCCGCGTGTGGCGCGAGCGGCAGATGCTGACGGAAAAAAAACAGGTGGAGGATGAACTGCATCAACACCGCTTGCATCTTGAGAAGCTGGTGGAACAGCGCACCGATGAACTGGCGGAGGCAAATAAACAACTGCGCCAGGACGCTGCTGAGCGCGAGCGTGTTCATGCAGAACTGACACAGGCCAAGGTGGCAGCAGAAAAAGCCAATCTTGCGAAATCGAATTTTATTTCCAGAATGAGCCATGAGTTGCGCACCCCGCTCAATGCCATTCTTGGTTTTGCCCAGTTGATAGAGGCAGGCTCTCCTGCGCCTACGCCCAAGCAGTCGGCAAGGCTCAAAGAGATACTCCATGGAGGATGGTATTTGCTGGATCTGATCAACGAAATTCTGGATCTCGCGGTAATTGAGTCAGGCCGGCTTTCGCTGTTGCGAGAGCCGGTGTCGCTGATCGATGTGATGCGAGAATGCCAGGCCCTGATCGAACCGCAGGCGCAACAACGCGATATCACTATAAACTTTCTCCCCTTCGATCACAGCTGGTTTGTTCGTGCCGATCATACCCGGCTAAAGCAGGTTTTGATCAATCTGCTGAGCAATGCGATAAAATACAACCGCGACCGGGGAACGGTCGAGGTGAAATGCACCTGCACCCGGGAACGCATACGCATCAGCGTCAAGGACAGCGGTGTGGGATTGCCGCTGGAAATGCAGAAGCAGTTGTTTCAACCCTTTAATCGCTTGGGACAAGAGGGCGGTGCCGTGGAAGGGACGGGTATCGGTCTGGTGGTCACCAAGCAACTGGTTGAACTGATGGGTGGAACGATCGGTGTGAAAAGCACCTTCGGCGTGGGCAGCGACTTCCGCTTCGAACTGAGTCGGGACTTTACGACACAATTTGCAGCAAGCGAATCTCAAAAGCTGCCCCCGAAAATTTATGCCGACATCCAGCAGCACACCCTGCTTTATTTTGAAGACAATCCGGCCAACATGTTGCTGGTCAAGGAACTCATTGAGGAGGCGCGTCCCGATGTGCACTTGGTGATCGCGGATAACGGCAAATTCGGCATCGAACTGGCGCGCACCCATCTGCCGGATGTGATTCTGATGGATATCGCCTTGCCTGATATCAACGGTATTGACGCTGTCGAGATACTGCTTAAAGATCCGCTGACGGCGCATATTCCTATCGTTGCGCTGAGTGCCAATGCCATGCACGATGACGTTTTGCGAGGGATGGAAGCAGGACTTTTCCGCTATCTCTGCAAGCCATTTGAACTCAGTGAATTTATGGGTGTGATCGACGAGGCGCTGGAATTTCGAAAAAGCAGATTTGTCGACACGAATAAAACAAATTGAGTGCTGATTGCTCCAGCATTTTTAACACCAATAAGGAAAACAAATATGAAAATTGCCTGCAAGTCCATACTCCTGGTGGAAGACGATCAAGTGGACGTGATGACGGTCAAGCGCGCCCTGAAGGAAATTCACGTCACCAACCCGGTGGTGAATCAGGAAAATGGCGAGGAAGCGCTGAAATACCTGCGCGACCCTGAAAGCGAGAAGCCTTGCATCATCCTGCTCGATCTGAATATGCCTATCATGAACGGCATCGAGTTTTTGCAGGTAGTGAAGCATGACGCACAACTCAGGCGTATTCCGGTGGTCGTACTGACTACCTCGGAGGAACAGCAGGACAAGGTGAGTAGTTTCGATCTGGGCGTGGCAGGCTATATGGCCAAACCGGTGGATTACCGGCAATTTGTCGAAGTCATGCGTACCATAGACGCCTATTGGACCATCAGTGAGGTGCCGCAATGAACAAACCGCAAGTATACGTACTGATCGTCGAGGATGACCAGGTGGATCGCATGGCTTGCAGTCGCGCGCTGGGGAAGAATACTGACTATGAGTTCGTGCTGTACGAGGCTGAAACAGGCCGCGAGGGGCTGCAACTCGCCCATGATAAAAAACCGGACTGCGTGCTGCTCGATTTGCATCTGCCGGACATGACGGGCCTGGAGTTTCTGGCCGAACTGAAAAACGAGCTGGGTGAAATTCCGGTGCCTGTGATGATGCTGACCGGCGCCGATAACGCCTCTGTCGCCGTCGAGGCTATGAAGCGTGGCGCGCAGGACTACCTGGTCAAGGATGTGAATCTCCAGTATCTGGAACTGCTGCCGGCCGTCATCGGGCGTGTGTTGCGTGAGCGACGGATGTTGTTTGAGAAAAAACAGATGGAGGTCGATCTGGTTCAGGCTGAGGCCAAGTATCGTTTTCTGGTGGAGCAGATACCTGCCATTACCTATACAGCGGCGCTGGATGCGCCAGGTAAACTGCTGTACATCAGCCCGCAGATTCGCCAACTCGGCTTTCCCATCGAGGAGTGGCTGGACGATCCTGAAGGTTTGCTCAAGCAGGTTTATCCGGAAGACCGTGCGATGCTGCGCGAGGCGATCAAGCGCGGCTACGAGAGCGGTGAACCTCTGCGCTGCGAATATCGCGTGTTTACCCGCACGGGCGAAATGCGCTGGTTCCTCAATGAATCGAGCCTGGTGCGCGATGATTCCGGCAACCCTTGGTTCTTGCAAGGTGTTCTGATTGACATCAGCCGGGATAAGAAAATCGAGGATGAACTGCAACAGCATCGCCAACGACTTGAGGAACTGGTGGCTAAACGCACGGCACAGTGCGTGAAACAAACCGCGATTTTCGAATCGGTCAACGCCAACCTTACTGTCAAGCTCGGGGAATGCACACAGGCCAGAGGAGAACTCAGAAAACTCGTTGACCAGTTCGAGGATCTCTATCGCAATGCGCCCTGCGCTTACTGCCTGCTCGATCCGGATGGCGTGTTTATCCAGATCAACGATGCAGGACTCAAACTGCTTGATCGCACAAATGAAGAAATCGTGGGGGTAATGCGCATTACCGATCTGCTCACTGCCACGGGCAGTGAAGTTTTTCAGGAAAGCTATCAACGGCTCAAGGAGAGCGGTCGTCTGCATGATATCGAACTCGACTTTTTGAACAAGGAGGGAGGGTGTGTGTCCGTGTTGCTGAGCGGCAATGCGATCAGGGATGCCGCCGGTCGCTTTGCGACGAGCCGTTTTGTGATGTTCGACCTCGCCGAATCCAGGTGATCCGGACCGCCGCTTGTGATGGCGGTTTCCTGCATGTGGGTGTCATGCCTGCCTTTATCTGATTCCGGTTAACCATGTACGAACAAAAAATCGGTCGTTTTGAAATCCTCAATGAGCTCGACAAGGGCGGACAGGATGCCGTCTATCTGGCGCATGACTCGCAGCTTGATCGCAAGGTCGCCATCAAGACGCTGCGCAGTCACAAAACCAGACAACTGGCGCACGAGGCGCATGTTGTCAGCAGGCTGCAACATCCCAACATCATCGCGCTGTATGATTCAGGTGAACACCAGGGTTCACCCTATCTGGTTTATGCCTATGTCGAGGGGGAGACGCTGGATAAATTGCTGAGGCGTGAGCAGCCTCTGCCGTTGGTGCGTGCGGCGGAAATAGCGTGCGGTGCGCTGGCAGGTCTGGCTTATGCGCATGCACAGGGCGTGGCGCATCTGGATGTCAGCCCCGCCAACGTGATGATTGCCGCCAGTGGCGTGGCCATGCTGATGGATTTCGGACTGGCCCGTGCGAACTACGATCAAAAAAGTGACGGGTACGCCGGGACGGACACGACGTGTCTGGAGGCGACCGAAGTCGCGCCCGGTGCGGCTCGCGATTTCATGGCGGATATTTATTCCGTTGGCAGCATGCTCTACGAAATGGTGACCGGGGAGGTTGGCGGCGATAAAGGATCGGAGGATATGAGGCGGAACATCGCCGCGCCATCAAGCCTGAACGAACAGGTGGATGAAAGACTTGAAACCATCATTTTAAAGGCAATGGCAAAAAATCCGGACGAGCGCTATTCCGGCGCCGCTGCAATGAAGCAGGCCTTGCAGGATTATCTTGGCGAGAGGCGCGATGAAGGCAGCACGCAAAGCGGAGCGCACAGCACACTGGAATTTTTACTCCGCCGCATGCGCAGCAAGAACGATTTTCCCGCGTTATCCAATATCATTTCCGAAATCAACAAGATCGTATCCTCCGAGTCAGAGAGCAGCAGCAAGCTGGCGCGTACCATTTTGCAGGATTTCGCGCTTACCAGCAAACTGCTGAAACTGGTCAATACCGCATCTTATGGACAGTTTGGCGGTACGATCAATACCGTTTCCAAGGCGGTGGTGATTCTTGGTTTTGAGACGGTCAGTAATATAGCCATGTCATTGATTCTAATAGAGTTTATGCAAAACAAGGCGCAGGCGGCGCACCTCAGGGATGAGGTGGTGCAGGCCATTTTTACCGGCATCGTGGCGGCGCAGTTATCGGTGGGTCACAATATCCGCGACGCCGAGGAGGTGATGGTCTGTGCCATGTTTCATAATCTGGGCAGGATGCTGACAACCTATTATTTTTTCGATGAAAGCTGCGAAATTTCCAGGCTGAGGGAGCAAGGCGAAACCGAGGAGAAGGCGGCCGTTAAAGTGCTGGGCATCTCCTATTCTGAACTGGGTCTGGCGGTGGGGCGCAACTGGAATTTTCCGCCGCGCCTGATCGCCGGGATGCGTAAACTGGCAGCCGGCAAAGTGGGTGCCGCACAGGGGGATATGGACTATTTAACCGTCACCATCAATCTTGCTCATGATTTGTGCGATATTGCGGCATCGGGCAACGCTCAGGATAAACAGAAATCCTTGAGCAATCTGGTGGTGCGCTATAGAAGCGCCACCCGTATCTCCGAGCGTGAATTGTCCGCAGCCATCGATGTCGGGATAAGCGAATTAAACCAGCGTGCCATGATGTTGAGTGTCAGTACCGTGAAGAGTCCGCTGTTGAGCCGGGTGCGTAAGTGGTGTGGAAATTCGCCGCCCGGCGAGCCGGTAAAAAAGGAATTTGATGAGATAACCTGTCTGGAGCAGGCAGTGAAGGAAGAAGGCATTGATGCGCGTCCGTCCAATCCGGAAGCGATACTGGGCTCCGGCATACAGGATGTGACCGCGTCTCTGGTGGGCGATTTCAAACTCAACGATGTATTGCAGATGATACTGGAAACCATTTATCGCGGAATCGGGTTTAATCGTACCCTGATTTTGACCCGCGACAATAAACAAAATGCCATGGTTGCCAAGTTTGGATTCGGTACGGGTATTGAGGCGCTGATTCCGCGTTTTCATTTTTCGCTGGCCTTTGTGGCCGATGTGTTTCATCTGTCGATAGAGAAAGGGCTGGATATCGCGATCGAGAATATCAACGCTCCGAATATCGCCGATAAAATTCCGGACTGGTACCGGAAACACATCAACGCGCCCTGTTTCATACTGTTGCCTGTCATGTTAAAAGACAAGGCAATCGGGCTATTTTACGCCGATATGCTGGAAGCCAACAGCCTGAAATTGTCGCAGCAGCAGTTGTCATTGCTGCGCACACTGCGCAATCAGGCGGTACTTGCGATCAAGCAGAAGTTTTGATGCTGTGCGTTGTCTTGAGCCGTGTGAAATTGCTTGTGCTGCCAGTGCTCCTGGCCGCCTGTGCCACGCAACCGTTGCAGTACAGGGAGGTTGTCCCGCCACAGGCGGTATACGCCGCGCCCATGCAGTCGGATCAGCCCGTGGTGGCCCTGGCGCTGGGGAGCGGAGGAGATCGCGGTTTTGCGCATATCGGGGTGATCAAGGCGCTCGAAGCCAACCACATCAAGGTGGATATGGTGCTGGGCACCAGCGCCGGCAGTGTGGTGGGGGCGTTGTATGCAGGGGGCTATGACGGTGATGCGCTTGAAAAGTTGGCGCTTGAAATGGACAGGGAAAAGCTGAAAGATTACGCCTTTTCCAAACGCGGATATGTGCGTGGCGAGCAGTTGCAGGATTTCGTCAATCGCGCTCTGAAAAACCGCTCCATCGAGCAATTGGACAAACCCTTCGTGGCGGTCGCCACCCAGCTTGGCAGCGGCAGGACGGTTGCATTCAACCGGGGTAATACCGGCATGGCAGTGCGCGCCTCCAGCAGCATACCCGGTGTATTTTATCCGGTACTGATAAGCGGCGAGGAATATGTGGATGGCGACCTGAAAGAGCCGGTGCCGGTCACGCTGGCGCGGGAAATGGGGGCGGATTTCATCATCGCCGTGGATATTTCGCAGCAACCGAAAGACCACCCTGAACTTGGCGACATCATCGATATCCTGAAGCAAAGCCTGCGCATCATGCGCCAGTCCATCCTGTCTCAGGATCTGAAATCGGCCCAGGTCGTGATCCGGCCCGAGATAGGCGTGACCCCGGAGATTGATGCAGCCAGCAAGTTGCGGCTGATCAAGATAGGCGAAGATGCAACCACGGCTGCCATGCCGATGATACGCGAATGGTTGCAGAAAATTGCCAAAGAAAAATCCCTGGAGCGCGCCCCTCCGCAATGATGAATCCTCAATCCTTCACGCAACAACGGCTCAGCCCCCGTGCGGAGAAGACCCTTCATTCAGGAATAGGCGATTTATCGCCTTATATTCCGTGGGAAGACCCCTGCGGTCTTGCGGCATGAATCCCGGCCCGTCATGAGCTTTTATTGCCAGGAACTTCCCTATCATTCGGATGCGGCGAGCTATTTTGCCGCGATCGCCGATCTGCCCTGGGCGGCGTGGCTGGATAGCGGCGGGATGGCGCGTTTCGATATTCTGACGGCAGTACCTCATCACACGCTGGATGCACCATGCGGCGATCCCTTCGCCCTGCTGCGCAGCGAACTGGGCGAGCGCGTCTTGCCAGTATCGGATATTCCGTTTGCCGGTGGCGCGCTGGGCTACTGGAGCTATGAACTGGCGCGCAGCGCGATGAAACTGACCGCCAGGGAGGCCGCAGCGCCGGATATGCTCATCGGCATCTATGACTGGGCGCTGGTGCTGGATCACCATAAAAAAACAGCGCGACTGGTTTCTCACCTGCGATATGCAGAGACTGAAAAGTTATTGGAACGGATTTTACAGCGCCTGCAAGCCCAATTTATACCGCCTGCGGATAACTTCAGCGTGCAGGGGAAAGTTCGCTGTAACTTCAGCAAAGCCACTTATTCAGCCGCCTTTGATAAAGTGCAGGCTTATCTGCAATCGGGAGACTGTTATCAGGTCAATCTGGCGCAGCGTTTTTCTGCCAACGCCACAGGCGATGCGCTGGGGGCTTATTTAAAGCTGAGAGCGTTGAGTCCGGCACCGTACTCTGCATACCTCAATTTTCCAAAAATTCAGATCCTGTGCGCCTCGCCCGAGCGTTTCATCAGCGTCCATGAAGGACAGGTCGAAACCCGACCTATTAAAGGCACCCGTCAGCGCGACAGCGATCCTGAGCGAGACCGTCGACTGGCCGCTGAATTAAGCCGCCACCCCAAGGACCGCGCCGAGAACCTGATGATCGTGGATCTGTTGCGCAACGATCTGGGCAAGTGTTGCAAGCCCGGTTCGGTGCGCGTGCCCGAGCTGTTCAAGGTGGAGAGTTATTCCAACGTACATCATCTGGTCAGCAAGGTGCAGGGCGAACTGGCGGACGGGTGTGACGCGCTGGATATGCTGCAGGGCTGCTTTCCCGGCGGTTCGATCACCGGCGCGCCAAAGTTGCGGGCGATGCAGATCATCGAAGAACTGGAACCCGACCCGCGCGGGATATATTGCGGGTCGATAGGCTATGTCGGTTTTGCCGGCAATATGGACAGCAATATTGTGATCCGCACGCTGGTATATGATGGTCGTGAGATTTTCTGCTGGGCAGGCGGCGGACTGGTCGCCGATTCGCAGGTTGATGCGGAGTATCAGGAGACGCTGGACAAGGCCTACGCGATGCTGGAACTGTTGCGGCTGTATGGCGGGAAGTTTGATCTTGCTGGGTAATAGCCGTGCTACTCCGGCAGGTGGTCTGCCCGGCAACCGGCTTACATGTAATGCGGAGAAAACCTATCCGCCGTTCTGCACGCGGTAGATTCTGATTACTTCCGGGATCATACGCATGCTGCGCATGATGCCTGCCAGATGCTGGCGGTTGTTCACTTCCAGCGTAAAGTGCAGCGCGGTGTATTCGCCTTCGTTGGCGAAGCTGACGTTCTCGATGTTCGATTCCGCCTCGGCGATGGCAGCGGCGATCTTGGCCAGCACACCGCGTTGATTGGCAACGAGGAGCTTAAGATTGACCGCGAAGGTGCGTGTGATGTTTTTGTCCCACACCACATCCAGCCATTGTCCGCTGTGGCCTTTGCGCAGCACAGGGCAATCGTGGGTGTGCACGACCAGTCCCTGTCCGCTCTTGATCACGCCGATGATGGGGTCGCCCGGGATAGGGCGGCAGCAGGTTGCGAACTGCACCGCCATGCCTTCCGTGCCCTGAATGGTGATGACCGGATTGGCGGCAGTCTCACTTGCGACCGTCTCGTTCGAGCACGCCAGTTGTCGGGCAACCACCATATTGAGGCGGCGCCCCAGGCCGATGTCGGCCAGAATTTCCTGGCGCGTTTTTATGCCGGTGTCTCTGAGCAGTTTATCCCAGCAGGCTTCCTGAATGTCGGCCGGTTTGATTCCCAGCGCGTGCAGAGCCTGACCCAGCAGGCGTTCGCCCAGCTGCGACGACTCACCGGATTGCATGGTTTTGAGGAAATGGCGTATGTGGCTGCGCGCCTTGTTGGTAGTGACATAGGAGAGCCAGGCCGGATTGGGTTTTGCATGGGGTGCCGTGATGATTTCCACCCGGTCGCCATTGCGAAGTTCGCTGCGCAACGGGACAAGTTCGTGGTTGATCTTGACGGCAATGCAGCGGTCGCCGATGTCGGTGTGCACGCTGTATGCGAAGTCAACCGCCGTGGCCCCTCGTGGCAGGGAGAGTATGCGTCCCTTGGGGGTGAATACATAAACCGCATCCGGGAACAGATCGACCTTCAGGTGTTCCATAAACTCCGCCGAACTGCTGCTGTCGTTGAGGCTTTCCAGCAGTTCCTGCAACCACTGATGGGTCTTTTTGTGCAGTTCATTGATGGTGGCAGGGCCGCTCTTGTACAGCCAGTGAGAGGCGACGCCGGCATCGGCTATCTTGTGCATCTCGCGGGTGCGGATCTGGATTTCGATCGGCGTGCCGAACGGCCCGAACAGCGTGCTGTGCAGCGACTGGTAGCCGTTTGATTTGGGGATGGCGATGTAATCCTTGAATTTGCCGGGGATCGGTTTATACAAGGCATGCAACACACCCAGCGCGAGATAGCAGGAAGCGCTGTCTTTCACCAGCACGCGGAAACCGTAGATATCCAGCACTTCGGAAAAAGCCAGCGACTTGATCTGCATTTTCTTGTAAATGCTGTAGATGTTTTTTTCGCGGCCGGTGACTTCGGCCTGGATATGATTCTTTTCCAGTTGCAGGCGGATGGCGTCGAGTATTTTGCCGACCACCTCGCGACGATTGCCGCGCGCGACCTTGAGCGCCTTTGCCAGCACCGCGTAGCGATTCGGATGCAGGTGCTTGAAACTGAGATCCTGTAATTCCAGATATATTTCGTTCAGGCCGAGCCGGTTGGCAATCGGCGCGTAAATTTCCATGGTCTCGCGTGCGATGCGTTCACATTTGTCGGGACTCATCGCACCCAGGGTACGCATGTTGTGCAATCGATCCGCAAGTTTGACGAGGATGACCCGCACATCGCGAGCCATCGCCAGCAGCATTTTGCGGAAGTTTTCCGCCTGAGCATCTTCGCGCGTTTCAAAATGGATGCGTTCGAGCTTGCTCAATCCCTCTACCAGTTCGGCAACGGGCTTGCCGAATTTCTCGGTAATCTGTTCGGAAGTGACTTCGGTGTCTTCAATCACGTCATGCAAAAGCGCTGCGATGATGGATTGTGTATCGAGGTGCAACGGCGTGAGAATGCGCGCCACGGCAATCGGATGCGTGACATAAGGATCGCCCGAGTGGCGGGTCTGACCCTGATGGGCGGCGCGGCTGAACTCGATCGCCTCACGGATGTGTTCTACATCCTCCGGTTTCAGGTAGCTTGAGACTTCCTCGATCAGCAGTTCTGCATCAGCCATTTGCCACCTGTATTCTCCGGCAGTAAGCCGAAGTTAAGCCTGGCCTCGATTGAGTATTTCGATGCCGACTTTGCCTTTGCTGATTTCGCGCAGTGCGACAACAGTCGGTTTATCGCGGCTCTCGGGAACCAGATGCGATGCGCCATTGGCGATCTGACGTGCGCGGTAAGCAGCGGCCAGGGTCAGATCAAAGCGATTGGGTATATAGGACAAACATTCTTCGACGGTGATACGTGCCATGATTTACTCCGGGTTTTGTAATTGGTTGATTAAAGTTTGATGGCGAGCCAGCTGCTTTGAACCGCGCAGCCTGGCAGCCAGCACTACGGCGTTAAATTCCCGCAGCGCCTCATGCAAATCGTCGTTGATGATAACATAATCGAATTCGGCAACATGCGCGACATCGTCGCGGACAGCCGCCATGCGACGGGCAATGACATCGCTGCTGTCTGTGCCGCGTCCCTTGAGTCGTTGTTCCAGCGCCTCGATGGACGGCGGCAGGATGAAAATGCAGATGCATTCCGGAAACAGGCGCCTCACCTGCGCTGCGCCCTGCCAGTCTATTTCCAGCAGGATGTCGCGGTCTTTGGCATTTTCCTGACTGATCCAGTTTTGCGACGTGCCGTAAAAATTGCCATATACCTCGGCGCTTTCCAGAAACTCACCGCGCCCTGCCATCTCGGAAAAAGTTTCGCGACTGACAAAATGATAGGCGACTCCATTCTGTTCACCCTCGCGCGGCGCGCGCGTGGTGTAAGAAACCGACAGGTCTATCTGCGGGTTGGTAGCGAGCAGCGCGTGTACCAGACTGGTTTTGCCGGCCCCTGAAGGCGCGCTGATGACGAATAAGCTTCCTGACATAAAAACTCCAAATAAATCAATATGTTATATTAAAATCCTCAATCGTGAACTTATGCTTTTCCTTCGGAAGTAAACCAGGACATTTTCCGGCGCGGCAGCAGATAGTCCAGTTCGTCCTCCGAACGATCCTGCAAGCGTAAGGCACGTTCGATTTTTAGTGAAGGTTCTTTGACCAGGTCGATAATGAAGGCTTGCTGGCGCGGTACTTCAGGTTCATAAATCATGATCTTGGGTTTGAGCGAATGATCCGACGTCGCCGATACGACTACGGCCGCAATGCGACCATCGGAAAGTTGCACGATGGAGCCGGGCGGATAAACGCCCATTGCGCGAATGAATAGCTGCAATAGCTTGTTATCGAAGACACTCTTTTCTTTGACCCACATCGTTGACAGCGCTTCGGAGGGCGACAGTGCACGGCGGTAATCGATCGGGTTGGCGAGGTTGTCAAAGCGATTGGCGATGGCGATGATGCGCGCGGCGATGTGAATTTTATCTCCGGCAAGTTTATCGGGGAAGCCTTTTCCGTCCATGCGTTCGTGATGATGTAATACTGCTTCCAGCACGGGCGGGGTCAGGCCGCCGGCATGCAGCACACTTTCATAACCGGCCCGGCAGTGCGTCATGTACACCGCTTCTTCGTGTCTGTTGCGCTCGGTGTTGCGCAGTATCGATGAGCTGATGGCAGACTTGCCGATATCGTGCAGCAGCGCGCCCATCCCGAGCGTGCGCAGTGCCTCGTCAGGTAAACCAGCCTGCTTGCCGAGCAGCAAGGATAGCGTCATGACCGATAGCGCGTGAGCGGAAGCGCCGTCCTGATGCCCTTTCTCGGCTATCAGTACGATCGCGCTGTCTACATCGGACAGCAGCAGGGCGGTTGACCTCTCGCTGACCTGGGTCATCTGACTGATGCTCTCCTTCGGGTTGCTCTCGAAGGATTGAAACGCGCTGCTGACGGATTTGGAGGCGTCGAGGTAGTGTTTCATCGTCTTGTCCAGACGCTCGCGCATTTCGCTCATTACCCTGATGCGCTCAAGTTTTTCAGCTTTTGATCTTGCCGTCAGTTCGGCAAGCCGCAACTTTTCTTCTTCATTCTCCTGTGCCGGCGGTGCAGCAAGCGGTTGTTTGGGTAGCGGCGGGACTTTGCAGCGCGCGACATCGCAGAATATCTGAGACAGATTCATCGCTGCAATCTGTCGCGCCTGGTCTTGGTTCTCGATCACAAAGGAATTGAATAAAAATTCGTGTTCCAGCCATGGCACGGGCAGGCGGACATGCACGCCCGGCCGCAGTTGTGTGGCATCTATGCAGGTTTCACCGGCTTTGGCTTTCAGATCTTCATTGGGTTTTGACATGATGAAACTTTTGCGTTATTTCTCCTTGCATTGTACTACGTCGGGCAGGGTTCCCTATCAAGAGTACGCCGGGCATATCGGGATAGCAAGAATCGTTATTCAAGGTTCTGTATCTGTTCGCGCATCTGCTCGATGAGTATCTTCATTTCCATCGCGTTGCGCGAAACTTCGGCGTCCACCGACTTTGAGCCCAGCGTGTTGGCTTCGCGGTTCAGCTCCTGCATCAGAAAGTCCAGCCGTTTGCCTACTGCGCCACCCTGTTTGAGGATGCGGCGCATTTCGACAAGATGGCTGGCTAATCGCGAGAGTTCTTCATCCACATCGATCTTGCTGGCGAACAGCGTGATTTCCTGGCGTATCCGTTCATCGTCGGCGCTTTGCAGCGCATCCGTCAGCCGGTTGATCAGGCGGGCTTCGTAGGCGGCAATCGCGGCGGGAACGTGAGGCATTACGTCTGTCCGCAAGACTTCAATTTTTTCCAGACGGACTGACAAAAAGTCTTTCAGTTTTTCCCCTTCACGAGCGCGCGAGGCGGTGAACTCCTGCAAGGCAGCCTGCATCAGGCTCATCAGGGTGGTGCGCAGTTCGTCGTTTGACGCGCTGGGGGTTTGCAGTATGCCGTTCCAGCGCAGCACATCGGCGACGCTCAAGGTGCGTGCGTCCGGCATGGCTGCCTGCACTTCCTCGTTCCAGTTGGCCAGTTGCAGCAGCAGCGCGCGATTGAGGGTTGTGCCGTTTTGTGTATCGCGTGCCGCGTAGTTGATCCGGCATTCGATCTTGCCGCGCTGCAACTGTGCGGCGATCATTTCGCGCAACGCACCTTCGAAACTGCGCAGCTCGTCCGGCATGCGCAATTGAATATCCAGGTAACGGTGGTTGACGGCGCGCAATTCCAGTGTCAGCGATCCGCTGGCGAAATCAGCGCTGGTATTGGCGTAACCTGTCATGCTTAGAATCATGGTGAGCTTCCGGAATAGGGTAGTAGAAAAAAAGAGTCAAACAAATAGCTGTGCGGCGACCCGACATTATATTACGATTGCGACCTATGAATTTCTCCATATATCAGGCCAGCAAGATAGGCAATCGCAAATACAATCAGGATCGTGTCGCCTATGCGTACGGTCGAGACGCGTTGCTGCTGGTGCTGGCTGACGGTATGGGCGGGCATTTGAATGGCGAAGTAGCCGCAGGTCTCGCTATGGATACGTTTGTCGAGTCATTCGGCAAGCACGCGCATTTCGATGATCCACGGGACTTTTTGTCGGATACCATGCGCCTGGCGCACCGGCGCATCATGGACTTGCCGAAAAAACAGGATCATGCTTTTCCCGGGACGACTTGCGTTGCCGCCCTGGTTCAGGATGGCATATTGTACTGGGGGCACGCCGGCGATTCACGTCTTTACCTGTTGCGCGATGGCGATATATCAGCCAAAACACTCGATCATTCGATGGTGCAGCTATGGTTGCAGTCGGGTGCTATAAACGAAGAAGAAGCGCGCACTCACCCCAGGCGCAATCAGATTACCAACTGTCTGGGCGGTGTCGAAGACATGTTCGAGATAGAACTTGGCAAACCCGTTGAGTTGCAGTCCGGCGATGTGGTGCTGCTCTGTAGCGATGGTTTGTGTGGCCCTATCATGGATAAGGAGTTGAAAGCCGCATTTTCAGACAGCCCGGTTTCCGCTGCGCTGGACAAGCTGATTGCCCGTGCACTGACGCTCGAAAACGGCAAAGCCGACAATTCCACCGGCCTTGCGATGCGCTGGGGAAAGGACGAAATTGCCCACGACACTGAAGTCCCGGTTGTTCATATTCTCGAAATTCACTAATTACCACTCACCACTTACCATTTATTTTTATGCGCCCAAGTCAACGATTGCCCAACCAGTTGCGTGAAATACGCATCACCCGCCACTACACCAAACATGCCGAAGGCTCGGTGCTGATCGAGTGCGGTGACACCAAAGTCATCTGTACCGCCAGCGTCGAAGAGCGCGTGCCGCCGCACAAGAAGGGTTCCGGTGAAGGGTGGGTGACGGCCGAATACGGTATGTTGCCGCGCTCCACCGGCAGCCGCATGCAACGCGAAGCCGCCAAAGGAAAACAGTCCGGACGTACCCAGGAAATTCAGCGGCTGATCGGTCGCAGTCTGCGTGCGGTGGTCGATTTGAAGAAACTGGGCGAGCGCACCATACAGATCGACTGCGACGTGATTCAGGCCGACGGCGGTACCCGTACCGCCAGCATCACCGGCAGTTTTGTCGCATTGCAGGATGCGGTCAGCGGGCTGATGCAAAAAGGTCTGGTGGCTGAGAGTCCGCTCAAGGATTCCATCGCCGCCATTTCCGTCGGAATCTATCAGGGCGTTCCTGTGCTTGATCTTGATTATATTGAAGATTCTGAATGCGATACCGACATGAACGTGGTGATGCTGGGTAGCGGTCATTTTGTCGAAGTGCAGGGTACCGCCGAGGGTCATGCTTTCAGCCGCGCCGAGATGGATGAGCTGCTGGAGCTGGCCCAATCCGGCATCGAGGAGCTGATACAGATGCAGCAGGCGGCGCTGGCTGAATAAACGCCATGAAAAAACTCGTTATCGCGTCCAATAACCCCGGCAAGCTGCGCGAATTTCAGCACATGCTGGCCCCAATCGGCATTGAGGTGCTGACGCAGGCGCAACTCGGCATCAGTGAAGCGGAAGAACCGCATGTCACGTTCATCGAGAACGCGCTGGCCAAGGCGCGTCATGTCAGCAGGCTTAGCGGTCTGCCGGCGCTGGCGGATGATTCCGGTATCTGCGTTGCGGCACTGAACGGGGCGCCGGGCGTGTATTCCGCGCGTTTCGCAGGAGACAATCCGAAATCCGATCAGCGCAATAACGAAAAGCTGCTGCGAGACATGCAAGGCGTTGCCGACCGCCGGGCGCATTACTACTGCGTGCTGGTGCTGGTACGCAGCGCGGATGATCCGCAGCCGATTATCGCTGAGGGCGAATGGCACGGCGAAATTGCCACCAAAGAGCAGGGAGAGGGCGGTTTCGGCTACGACCCCCTGTTCTGGCTGCCTGAGCTTAACAAGATGAGCGCCGAACTGACCCGCGACGAGAAACACGAAATCAGCCATCGCGGCAAGGCTATGAAGGTGTTGCTGGAGAAGTTGAAAGTGTAGGTCACGTTGCACAACCGGATATAAAAACAGATGGCAATCAAGAAATCCGAACTTTATTCAGCTCTCTGGAAAAGTTGCGACGAACTGCGCGGCGGCATGGGCGCTTCGCAGTACAAGGACGATGTGTATCTGCTGGTCAGCGATGGGTGGCAAGCGGCTTCTGCTGTCAGGCAACTCGTCCCCTCGAAAGACAAGAACGGCAAGCGCGTTTACAACGAAACGCACGATTTCATGTTTGACAAACTGCGTTACAAGGCCGACCTCATTCCCCCCGCCCTGATCGTTGCCCGTTACTTCGCCGCCGAGCAGGCGGCTCTTGCTTCGCTGGAAGCCGAAGTCGCAGCCATCGAGCAACAGATGGAAGAGCTGCTAGAAGAACACGGCGGCAAAGAGGGCTTGCTGGCTGAGGTGACGGAAGACGGCAAGATCGCCAAGGGCGCGGTGACGGATAGGCTGAAAGAAATAAAATCCGTTCGTGCTGAGTCCATCGAAGCACAAGAGCGCACGCTACTCATCGCCTATCAGTTCCTGATCGAGCAGCAAACTATCTCCGCCAAAAAAACTCAAGGATGCAAGGCAGTCGCTCGACATGCAGGTGTTCACGCAATACGGCAAATTGACCGAGGCCGAAATCAAGACGCTGGTGGTGGAAGGCAAATGGCTCGCCGCCATTTCTGCCGCAGTGCAGGGCGAACTGAATCGCGTTGGACAAACCCTCACCGGACGCATCAGGATACTCGCTGAACGCTACGCCGAACCGTTGCGCAACTCGTAGCGGATGTGGCGGCGCTGTGTGCCAGGGCAGAAGCGCACCTGCAAAAAATGGGATTTATTTAAGAAATAAGCTAAAATTTTAATAGCACAATTTCTTATTAAAGGATCGCGCACCATGCAAAGAGATATCACCGGACGATACAGCTCAAGCCCAGCGGGTGGCGAAATGGTGAATGCCTTTGTGCCGAACCCCTTGCCTCCAGTTCCGCCACTGGAGCTAACCGGCGCGCGGCAACACCTGCTCGAACGAGCTACGCTGGCGATTGGGCGACTCGATAGCGTGAGCACATTGCTGCCCGATCCACAGTTGTTTTTGTATGCTTATGTGCGCCGCGAAGCCGTGTTGTCCTCGCAAATCGAAGGTACACAATCGTCGTTGTCTGACCTGTTGCTGTTCGAGTTGGACGAAGTACCCGGAGTACCCTTTGACGATGTGGTGGAAGTCTCCAATTACATCGCCGCGCTGGAGTACGGCATGGACCGCCTGCGGGCAGACTTCCCGCTCTGCAACCGCCTATTGCGTGAAATGCACATCCACCTGATGGCACGCGGTCGCGGCAGCGACAAAGCACCCGGAGAATTTCGCCGCAGCCAAAATTGGATCGGCGGCACCCGCCCCGGCAATGCACGCTTCGTGCCCCCACCTCCACTCGAAGTAGAGCTCTGCATGGCGGCACTGGAACAATTCATCAACCAGCCGGCCGATACAACACCCGTGCTGATCAAAGCCGCGCTGGCGCATGTGCAATTTGAAACGATCCACCCCTTTCTCGATGGCAACGGCAGGCTCGGTCGTTTGCTCATCGCGTTGTTGTTGCATCAGGGCGGCCTGCTCACGCAGCCGCTGCTCTACCTCAGCCTGTATTTCAAGCAACATCGCTCCGTGTATTACGAGCTGCTGGATAGAGTACGCACACAAGGCGACTGGGAAGCATGGGTCGATTTTTTTCTCGAAGGCGTGGCGCAAACTGCACAAGCCGCTGTGCTAACCGCACAGCGGCTGCTTACACTGTTTCAGCAAGATAGCCTGCGCATCCAAAATACCGGGCGCGGCGCGACCAATGCCCTGCGCGTGCTCAATGCCCTGCGCAGCCACCCCGTAGTCACCCTCAAATTACTTTGCACAGAAACAGGCATGAGCTTCCCCACTGTTGGTAAAGTCATGCAAACTCTCACCCAGCTCGGCATCGCGCGTGAACTCACCGGTCAGCGCCGCAATCGCGTGTTTGTGTACGATGGCTATTTGAATATCCTGAATGAAGGCGGTGAAGCGCTATGACGCTTTGCTACAGGCGGCAGAAAACGCGTACGGGTGCATGAGCAAGAAGCTAGTTGCGTTACGCGGGATTGTGTTGCTCGATCTTTTTGTACGTCCGGGAACGAGTGCAGAGAGGCGCGAAGCGGTTTTGCAACGATGGTATCGGGAGCAGCTTATGACGTTGATACCGCCCTTATTGGAGAAGTGGCAACATCAGCTTGGCATTGCGGTCGCCGCATGGGGTATCAAGAAAATGAAGACCAAGTGGGGGAGCAGCAATGTCGAGGCACGGCGTATTTGGTTGAATCTGGAACTGGCGAAAAAACCTCCCCAGTGTTTAGAGTACGTCATCGTGCATGAACTTGTGCACTTGCTGGAGCGGAAACATAACGATCATTTTTTGTCATTGATGGATAAGTCTATGCCGCAATGGCGACTGCACCGGGAAGTATTGAATAAGTCGCCGCTGGGGCATGAGTGTTGGAATGAAGGAAGGCACGTATGAAGCTTCATGTTTTGCAACCCATTTCACTGAAATCTCAAGCGGTAAGCTTTCAGGTTCTGCCGCCGCTGTCGCTTTACATCCACATTCCGTGGTGCGTTAAAAAATGCCCGTATTGCGACTTTAATTCGCATGAGGCGAAGCCTGCCCTGAGCTTGTCGAAGCCTGCCCAGAGCTTGTCGAAGGGGGGAGAGGGTAGAGTCTCTGATACGCTCGAAAAGCAATATGTCGCAGCGCTGACCCGCGATCTGGAAATGGCGCTGCCGCAGATATGGGGCCGCAAAGTCTATACGGTATTTTTCGGCGGCGGTACGCCCAGTCTGCTTTCCGGCGAGGCTATCGCCGAGATCCTGCGTCAGGTTCGCATGCTGCTGCCGTTGGCAGGGGACGCCGAGATCACGCTGGAGGCGAATCCGGGCACGGTGGAAGCGGATAAATTCGCGGCTTTTCGCGAGGC
The DNA here is from genome assembly GCA_021783855.1 of Pseudomonadota bacterium. Next base: position 17,727 of record JAJXTL010000003.1, on the reverse strand, counting down.
GGGCGTGAACCGCCTGTCGATGGGCATACAGAGTTTCAACGATGTGCACCTCAAAGCGCTGGGACGCATCCATTCAGCCGATGAAGCGCGCGCTGCAATTGAAATCGCAAAGCTGCATTTCGACAACATCAATCTCGACCTGATGTATGCGCTGCCTAACCAGACGCTGGAAGAAGCTCTGCAGGATGTACAGACCGCGCTGTCTTTTGCGCCTGAGCATCTGTCCTGCTATCACCTGACGCTGGAACCCAATACGCTGTTTCATCGCAATCCGCCCTCGTTGCCGGACGACGATGCCAGTTCCGACATGCAACAGGGCATAGAAGAACGGCTGGCCGCAAACGGTTATCAGCACTACGAGACTTCGGCCTTCGCCAAAGACAAACGCCGCTCCCGTCACAATTTGAATTACTGGAAGTTCGGCGATTACCTGGGGATAGGCGCAGGTGCGCACAGCAAGCTGAGCTTTCCGGACAAGATCATCCGTCAGGCGCGCTACAAGCAGCCGCAGGCGTATATGCAGCAGGTGGGGCTGGGTGCTCCGATCCAGGTTGAAAATATAGTGAGTCGCGAGGAGTTGGCATTCGAGTTTATGATGAATGCGTTGCGCCTGAATGAAGGTTTCGACCCTGCCTTGTTCGGCGAGCGCACCAGCCTGTCACTGATCGCCATTCAGCGAGAATTATCGGAGGCCGAGAAGCGCGGGCTGCTGTTCAGAGACCATCAGCGCATTGGCCCGACCGTGATGGGGCAACGGTTTCTGAACGATCTGCTGGAAATTTTTCTGGCGGATAAAGCCTGACGGTTGCACGGACATTGCGTTTTTGTGCGGATGCTGTAGTGTCTTGTTCTGCACTTGTTGCGGAGTTGAACGGCAAGGTGGATGGGGGCTTATTCAAGAACCATGATCCCTGTTTTTTCCCAAAATATACACCGGTTTCGGTGTATGTCTTAGATTATGTTACTTGAGTAAGGGTGGATGCCTGTGACTGAAATACTTATCGAAAGGGTCAAAATTAAGGATCGAAATTGGGTCAGAACCCATGCGGCAGACACGGAAGCGTTTGCCCTTTGTTCAAAATATTTGCATCCAGAAATAGAAGATGTTGAGCTTAGCGAAGGCAAGGTAACCTGCCCAGACTGCATAGAAATCATTAAGAAATGCAAAAGCATCCCTGATTCCGATCAACAGCCAGAATATGAAAATGAGTTGTTTTGGAAGCGATAGAAACATTACGCTCAAGCGGTACGCGCTTTCGTCGCGCACGTTAGCGGTAGCAAACATGGCGATTCATACCTTTGTTCACTTCTAGCATGAAGAAGCCGAATCCTTGGCGAGACTCAAGTGCCGGGGGTAGCCCGGCGGCAGGTTCCTTTCTTTTGCGTCGCCCAAAGAAAGGAACCAAAGAAAAGGCGACCCCGGTTTCCCGCGCCTTCGGCGTTCCCTTGAATAGTCCGTAAACAAGCGGGGCTGCGCAACTCGACCTCGCTACGCTCGGGACTCGGACAGTGTTGGCTCAGCCATATTCTATATTGTTATATTCGCCGAAACTGCTGCTTCTCACTGCGAAGCAGCATGTTTTCGCCTAACCCCACCACTTTTTTACGGACTACCTTCGGCGGCGCACAGTGGATGAGGTTTATGCTCATAGTGTGCTGCTGAAAATAAATGATGGAGGTGTTTTTGAGCCTGTCACCCCCAATCCCCTCATCCGCCACGGAGTAGTTCTGTAGGTCGGGTTAGCATCGCGTAACCCGACATCTTTGCGCCTCTGAACATTGTTTGTCGGGTTACGCCCTCGCGGGCTAACCCGACCTACGGATGCTTGCAGTTCTGTAGGTCGGGTTAGCATTGCGTAACCCGACATCTTTGCTCATCCGCCACGGAGTAGTTCTGTAGGTCGGGTTAGCATCGCGTAACCCGACATCTTTGCGCCTCTGAACATTGTTTGTCGGGTTACGCCCTCGCGGGCTCTCGTACCCTTTAGGGTGAACCCGACCTACGGATGCTTGCAGGCTATGGTCGGGCGGTGAGATCCTTCAGAAACTGTGCAATATCCCATTCGCAACCACCACAACCGGAAAGCGCACCCGTCCATCTGGAAATGGCATCGATATCCATTCCCTGCTCGAACAGGTTTTTAATGTTATTCCGTCGGGTGCCGCTGCAATGGCACATGACTTCATCGGACGGATCAGCATGTTTCGTATTCATGGGCGCTATTTTACAGATTTTGTGGGCAGTTCTGTAGGTCGGGTTAGCGTCGCGTAACCCAACATCTTTGCGCCTCTGAACATTGTTTGTCGGGTTACGCACTGGCGGGCTCTCGTACCCTTTAGGGTGAACCCGACCTGCGGATGTTGAAGCGCTCGTTGAATCTGCCGCCGGGCTACCCCCGGCAGGCTATTTTCTGCGGAACACCAGATCCCACACGCCATGCCCCAGATTGATGCCGCGCTTCTCGAACTTGGTCAGCGGGCGATAATCGGGACGCGGGGCATAATCGGTTGCGGTATTTTCAAGCAACGGCTCGGCGCTTAATACGGCCAGCACCTGCTCGGCATAATCCTGCCAGTCGGTCGCAACGTGGACATAAGCGCCCCTTCGACCAAGCTCAGGGCAGGCTGGTTTGAGTTTTTGCATCAGCTTTTCGATGAACGGCGCCTGGATCAGGCGGCGCTTGTTGTGGCGCGCCTTGTGCCAGGGATCGGGAAAGAAGATGTGCACGCCGTCCAGCGTATTGTCACCTATCATATCGCGCAGCACTTCCACCGCATCGTGCTGGATGATGCGGATGTTGGTGATGTCCTGTTCGCCCATTACCTTGAGCAGGTTGCCGACCCCCGGTGTGTGTACTTCCAGGCACAGGTAATCGTTCTCGGGGTGGTCTTTGGCAATCGTCGCGGTACTGTCGCCCATGCCAAAGCCGATTTCCAGAATTTTCGGCGCCGTGCGACCAAAGGCCTGTTCAAGGTCTAACGGCTGCGCGGCATAAGCAATGCCGAAAACCGGTTGCAGGTTGTCAACGGCGCGCTGCTGGGCAACGGTGACGCGTCCCTGTCTTAATACGAAGCTGCGGATATGGCGATTAACTTGAGATTCGCGTAGCGATTCAGGGATCAACAAGTGATTTTCTCGTTCGTTTTCGCTCCCGTTTACGGGAGAGGATTGAGGTGAGGGTATAATTGCTTCTTCTCCCTCCGGGAGATAACCAGCGACTTGGGCATCGTTTTCTGATGCCTTAGTCGAATGGCTAGTTGTTTCATCAGGATTGAGGTGAGGGAAACAAGCTTGCTTGTGGGTGATGTCGTCGGTCATGGCGATTATTTTATAGTTGCCCTCTCCACATCCCCTCTCCCGCAAGTGGGAGAGGGTGCCCGGCAGGGCAGGAGAGGGGGAGTTTAGCTGCGTACCGACGCGATGATGCCGGTGGTCGGTGAGCTGGGGCTGGCGCTGTAGAGTTTTTTCGGCATGCGTCCGGCGAGAAATGCTTCGCGCCCGGCTTCGGTTGCTTTCTTCATTGCTGAGGCCATCAGCACCGGATTCTGCGCACCGGCAATCGCCGTATTCATCAGTACCCCCGCGCAACCCAGCTCCATCGCGATTGCGGCATCGGACGCCGTGCCCACGCCGGCATCGACGATCACAGGGACGCTTACGCGATCCATGATGAGTTGCAGATTCCACGGATTGAGGATGCCCATGCCGGAGCCGATCAGCGAGGCTAACGGCATGATCGCCACGCAGCCGATGTCTTCCAGTTGGCGTGCCACGATGGGATCGTCGGAGGTATAGACCATTACCTGAAATCCTTCCGCTACCAGCGTTTTGGCGGCGGCGAGTGTCTCGATCACGTTGGGATATAAAGATTGCGGATCGCCCAGTACTTCCAGCTTGACGAGCGTATGCCCGTCCAGCAGTTCGCGCGCCAGACGTAAGGTGCGCACCGCATCTTCCGCGCTGTAACAACCCGCGGTGTTGGGCAAATAGGTGAATTTTGACGGCGGCACGGCGTCCAGCAAGGACGGTTCGTTCGGGTTCTGGCCCAGATTGGTGCGGCGGATCGCCACGGTGACGATCTCGCAGCCGCTGGCATCCAGCGCCGCGCGGGTCTCGGCAAAGTCCTTGTATTTTCCGGTGCCGACCAGCAGCCTCGATGAATAGCTTTTTCCTGCGATGATGAGCGGGTCGTTCATGTTATTTTCTTTCGGTTTCAATTGTGATTTATCCATTTTCAATTAGCCCCCGCCCACCGCGACGACGATTTCCAGCTTGTCGCCGTTATTTAAAATTTTTTCGGTATACAGGCTGCGCGGCACAATGTCGCCGTTGCATTCGAGTGCGATGCGTTTACCGGTGTAGCCCAGCTCTGCTATCAGTGCTGCGACGCTGCAAGAAGCGGTCAGTTGGCGCATTGCGCCATTCACGTAGACAGTAATCACTATCAATTTGTCCTTCGGTTGCGGTAAAATAGCAATGCTAACACGCGGGTGTAGTTCAATGGTAGAACGGCAGCTTCCCAAGCTGCATACGAGGGTTCGATCCCCTTCACCCGCTCCAGTCCCACTGTTCTGCCGTATCTGCAATCGATTTCAGCGCATGCCGCACAGCATCGGCCTGCGCACAGTCCAGCTGTCAGAACTCCGGTGTCTTATGGAAATACTGAAAGCTCTCGCGCAGCTTGCGGTTCGACGCTTCTGACAGATTTTCGAAAGCAATGCCACATTGAGGCTTGCCACTTTCCACACGCTGCCAACTGATCCGCCCGCGCAACTTGAGCGGCTCCTGCTTTTCGTATTGATTCAAGTCATTTTGAGGCAGACAGACCGCCAGCTCAACCGGTTGCGCATCGTCGAGCTTGTTGGTCAGCATCAACCGCATTCCGGCCAGGCTGAAATCAAGGCTGGAACATTCAAATGTTTTGCCGCCTTGCATCGCTGTTACCAGCAGTCTGTTGGTGGCGCGCGGGTAGGTGCGCCTCTCGTTCTGCGCAGGCTCGATGACGTTTTTACTTTCGAAGGTAAATCCTGACATCAGTTGGTTGAGCTTGCCGGTCACCATGTGCAGGCTATCGCCGATGGTGGCGGTTGTTTCCACCTTGGCTGAGCTTTCGCTCAAGGTGGCAAACAGGTGGGCCAACCTTTCCTGAAGCAGGCTGACATTTTTTATCTGCTCGCCGCTGGCTGAAGAGATGCCGTCGTTGGCACTCGCGGTCTGGGCAATCTCGTCTGCCATATGCTCAATCACCGCAGCGGTTTCGCCCGCCACGCGCTGATTCTCGTGCACCTTGCCCACCACCACATTCATGGAATCGGTTACCTGTTCTATTCTGCCGCTTAACTGCCCGATAATTTCCGATACCTCGCTGGCAGAACGCGTTGTTCCTTCCGCCAATTTGCGTACCTCATCTGCGACCACGGCGAATCCGCGTCCCTGCTCGCCTGCCCGTGCGGCCTCAATGGCGGCATTCAGAGCCAGCAGGTCGGTCTGCTTGGCGATGGTCTGAATGGCGTTGATGATCTCGTGTATTTTTTCGGCTGATTGCGCCAGTTCGAAAATTTTCCGGGCAGCCTGATTCACCTCCTGGGTGGTTCCTTCCATTTCAGAGATGTTTTTTTGCACCATGCGGATGCCCTCTCGTGCCCGTTCTTCGGTCTGCCGGGCGCGGCCTGTTGCACCCATCGCCTGCGTTTGCACGTTCTCCGAGATGTGATGCAGTTGCTCGGTAACCATGCTGACCTCAGCCGAGCGGCTCTGCTCACTACGACCGACCTCGGCGATTTCGTGCGAAATTTTGGCGATTTGGAAGGCGGATTGCTCCATTTCACGACCGCTTGCATCAACCTCACGCATGATGTGGTTGAGCTTGTTCAATACCTCGTTGAAATTCTCCTCCAGCATGCCTATCTCGTCACGCGAGCCAACCTTAACCTCACGGGTCAAATCACCCTGCACCACAGCCTTCAGCGCGATGCACAATGTCTGAATCGGTCTGACGAACAAACCGGCGACGATGCCGATGAGAAAGAACTGGAGCGCAAACTCAAGGCCCGACTCCCAGAACGAATTGAAAATGTAGGCGCTGTGGTTGGCTTCGAGCTGGCTGACGATTTGAGCGCTGACACCGCTGCTGCGGGCAATTTCGACCATTTTCCCAAGCTCATGAGAAGCGAGGATGCGGTTGTATACCGTGGTGACCATGGTCACCAGGAAGAAGCCAAATTGCAGCTTCCAGCGGATACTCAGAGAAAGAAACCAATTGCCCATTGAACGCCTCCTGATTTATTTATTGTCGGCAAATGATGTACAGCATAACCGACCGGGAAAAAATTCTTTACCAGTTTACCTGTTGCCGGCTTATTCAATCGGGCGAATAGGATATGAATTTTCCCCGATATCGCTTTATCGGGATTATTGCCGCAGAAACTGCTGTTTTGTTTTACCATGCCGGTTCTAAATAATTATTCGGGAGAGACTGATGCGCATATTGCATACCATGCTAAGGGTTACGGATCTGGAACGCTCCATTGCCTTTTATGTCGATGTACTCGGCATGAAATTATTGAGGCGTAATGATTATCCGGGAGGGAAATTCACGCTGGCATTTGTAGGGTATCAGGATGAAAAGGACGGCGCTGTGCTGGAGCTCACTTACAACTGGGGTGTTGATCAATACGATCTGGGTACCGCTTACGGGCATATCGCCATTGAGGTCGATGATGCGGCCAATGCCTGTGAGATGGTCAGGCAGAAAGGCGGCAGGGTGATCAATGAAGCGGGCCCCATGCAGCATGGCACCACCATACTTGCCTTCGTAGCCGATCCGGACGGCTACAAGATCGAGTTCATACAAAAAAAAGCGCAGTAACCCGGGAGCTGCACTAATGCTTGTTGCCCGTGTTTGTTCTCGCTCTCACGCGTTGGGAGTGTAGTTCTGGCGCGGCGCGCTGATTGACGTTCCCAAGAAGCGCGCGGGAACGAGAGAACGGTGACATAGCTTTATTTTTTTACTGTCTGGTCGTGCATCACGATGCGTGTGACGAACGCGATTGCCAGAATATTCGCAGTGATGGCGACATAGCCGACCTTGTCATAACCGATCATTTGTCCTGCCGCGTTTTGCGTGGTGATCAGGCCTGCCAGCGTGGCTGCAAGGCCGCTGGCCAGTTGCTGCATGGCGACGTTCAGCGACATGAAGGTGCCGCGCAGATGAGACTTTGCGGCTGAGGTGATGATCGCCATCGCCGGGATCATGCGCCCCGAGACCAGTATGAAGAAGAAAGTGGTGCACGTCAGCCATACCCACAGCGGTGCATGGCCGATCTGTGTGACGGCGAATAGCGGCAGCATCGCGGATATGGCCATGATGCGATAGACCTTCACCTTGCCGCGTGCATCCGCCCAGCGTCCGATCAGTCGCGAGCTGATCAGCGTGGCCGCCCCGCCTGCCAGATAAACATAGGGGATGTCGTGCAGCGAGATGCCGACGTTGGATACTGCATAAACGGTGATATACGGGATCACGGTGAAGCCGGAAAACAGGATCAGCATGGTAAACAGCAGCGCACGCAGATGGTTGGCGTCACTCAGCACCTCGAACATCGCCGAGAACGGGTGCGCGCGTTTCTCCACCATCAGGTGATGTCGCACGTCCGGCAGGAAGCGTAGCGCGATGATGAGGAACAGCACGGTGGTGCAGGCGATCAGGATGAAGGGGGCGGGCCAGCTGAAGTGGTTTGCCAGCCAGAGCGAGAGCGGCACGCCGGCCACGGTGGATAACGAGAAGGCGGCAGAGATGACCCCGCTGGCGGTGGCGCGTCGCTCGAACGGAATCAGATCGCCGACCAGTGTCTGCACCATCGCCCCCACTATGCCGCCAAATGCACCTGCCAAGCCGCGCGCAATTAACAGTGCGGCATAACTGGGTGCCAGACCGCAGGCCAGTGTCGCCAGACCGAACAGCGCGAATACGGTCAGCAGCAGACGTTTTCGCTCGAATTTATCGACAAAGGTGGAGGCAAGCAGCCCTGCCAGTGCGGCGCTGAAACTGTAGCTCGCTACCAGGAAGCCGAACTGATGCGTGCCGATGCCAAATTCATGCATCAGAACCGGTCCCAGCGGCATCATGATCATGAAGTCGAGGATGTGGGAAAACTGCATGCCGGACAGAGTCAGCAGCAAATAGCGTTCGCGTTGCGGGGTCAGGGTGGGCTGCATGATGGGGAAATGGCTCTATGTGATTGGCAGTGGGTGCTCTAATGCAATTTCTTACTTCTGCCGGGGGTAGCCCGGCGGCTAGTTACTTTTTGGCAGGGATTATATTTTTGGTCTTTTGTCGTGCCTAAACTTCGTTTTCTTGCTCGCCAAGAAAACAGTAGTTTCGGCGCAGCCAAAAAGTAACTAAAAAGAAGGCGACCCCGGTTTGCCGCGCCTGCCTGTCTGATAGCAGACAGGCAGCGTACCCTTGACAGCCAAAAAACAGCGGGGCTGCGGAACTCGCACGATCCGCTACGCGGTCACGTGCTCAGACAGTCCTCGCCCAACTGCACCGCTGTTTGTTGGCTATCTTCGGCGGCGCACAGGGGTTGAGGGTGATATGGAACGTACATAATTTCATCGCACTATTTACTTTGAAGTTTCCACATTACCCACTGCACTTCATTATAGAACCGGAGATATTTACGTGAGCAGCATTTTAACAGGGGCGCCCAGAAAAGATGGGTGCTCGTAGCGGGTAACTTGTAGCGGGTAGTAGCCGTGGGTCAGCTTTTACCCGACAAATAACTGACGCACGAAGATGAGAGTTACCCCAGCGTTGCGACCATCTCGATTTTGGGTGCGACAGAACGTACAACCTTCTGGATGCCGTGTCCTGCCGGGTTGGCTTGACGTTGTGAAACGAGTAACCCCAGTTTTTCAAGCAGTCCAACATCCTTGGTGATGGCGGAACGGTTTCGATGCAGCAGACTGGATAACTGGCTGATGGTTCTGGGTTCCTGCATGACTTCCCGCATCAGGCGGCGGCGTGCTTCCGACAGCACGCTAAACATTTGTTGAGGGTCCTCGAACGATAGCGTCAGCCGACCTTCGAACGCTTCGCCCTGATCGGCTTTTCGCGCAGCCTCCTTGGCGCGCGAGAAGAAACCCGCCACGTCATCGGTACGAATCACGATTTTGCTCATAATGACTTTCCTTTTGCCGTGTTTATAATATCCAGCCATTCCTGCTGGAATCTTTCCTGCGTAGCGGCAAAACTCACAAATTCGACCGCTTCAACTTTTCCCATGTAATGGCGATGATGATAGTCGTGTGCGTTGTCGAAGCCGAGAACCCGACCATTATCGCCCCGGAAAATCGCATGATTGATGTAAGCAAGGTTGTATCGGGTCACAACGGACTTGTCATTTTCAACATACCCCCAGACTTCATAACTCAATAGCCCGCCACCTGATTTTGGCTTGAGTTCAAATCGCTCCTGTTCCAGCAGGATTTCCTTGCTTGGTTTCGACATGATATCTCCAGATGTGTTCAATCTTAGCACATCTGTGTGTTTGGGTCTTGTTTTTGAAATAACGCCGCGCAAAGTTCAGATACGCGGAGCGAAGTGGTAAAATTGGCGCTGAACATTCATTTGCACTCTCCATGTCATCACCCGTCTTTATCCATCTCCGTCTGCACAGCGAATATTCCATCACTGACGGGATGCTGCGCATTGATGAAGCCGTGGCAGCCGCGAAAAATGACGGGATGCCGGCGCTTGCGCTGACCGACCTGTCCAACTTTTCCGGTCTGGTGAAGTTCTACAAAGCGACGCGCGGCAAGGGGATCAAGCCGGTTGCAGGCGTTGATGTATTTATCACCAATGACGCGGACAGAGGGCGGCCCTATAGATTGCTGCTGTTATGTCAGTCGACTGACGGCTATCTGCGCCTGTGTCGATTGTTGTCGCGCGCCTATCTGTCCAATCAGCATCATGAACGGCCTGAGTTGCGCCGCGAATGGTTCACTGAAGAAGGCACCGGGGGCTTGATCGCCTTGTCCGGCGCGCATCTGGGCGATGTCGGCAGCGCGCTTATGGCGGGCCATACGACGCTTGCACGCCAATATGCGCGGGAATGGGCAGCGCTGTTCGATAACCGCTATTACATCGAGATACAGCGCGCAGGCTTTACCGATGAAGAGCCATATATTCATGCTGCGCTGCCGTTGGCCGGTGAGCTCGATCTGCCGGTGGTGGCGACTCATCCGGTACAGTTTCTGAGTGCTGACGATTTCAAGGCGCATGAGGCGCGGGTGTGCATCGCGGAAGGCTATGTGCTGGGCGACAAACGCCGCGAGAAGGCGTTCACGGAGCAGCAGCATTTCAGGACGCAGGCCGAAATGGCGGCACTGTTCGCCGACTTGCCGGAGGCGTTGCAGAACAGCGTTGAGATAGCCCGTCGCTGCAATCTCACGCTGGTGCTGGGCCGTCCGCGCCTGCCGGATTTCCCTACGCCGAACGGCGAGAGTCTGGACGATTTCCTGCTCAGCGAGTCCGAGCGCGGGTTGCTGCAACGCATGGCATTGCTTTATCCTGATCCCGTTGAACGCGAGTCGAGGCTGCCGCAATACCATGAGCGCCTGCTGTTCGAGATCAATACCATCATCAAGATGGGCTTCCCCGGCTACTTTCTGATCGTGGCGGACTTTATACGCTGGGCCAAGGCCTACCGTTCCGATGCATTTCCCAACGGTGTGCCGGTAGGGCCGGGGCGGGGGTCGGGGGCGGGGTCGCTGGTGGCTTACTGTCTGCTTATTACCGACCTTGACCCGCTGCGTTACGAGTTGCTGTTCGAGCGTTTCCTGAATCCGGAGCGCGTGTCCATGCCCGACTTCGACGTGGATTTTTGCCAGGACGGGCGCGAACTGGTTATCGATTATGTGAAGCAGAAATATGGCGCGGCGTGTGTGTCGCAGATCGCGACTTTCGGCACCATGGCATCCAAGGCGGTGATACGCGACGTGGGCCGGGTGATGGAATTCCCCTATGGCTTGTGCGACCGGCTGTCCAAGGCGATTCCTCTCGAAGGCGTGAAGCCGGTTTCGCTCAAAAAAGCGCGCGAGATGGAGCCTGAGATCAACGCCATCGCCGAGAGTGAGGAGGGCGTGCCGGAGTTGCTGGAACTGGCGATGCGTCTGGAAGACTTGACACGCAACGTCGGCATGCATGCCGGTGGCGTGGTGATCGCGCCGGGAAAACTCACCGATTTCTGTCCGCTGTATTGCGCCGATGGCGGTGCCAGTGTGGTGAGCCAGTTCGACAAGGACGACGTCGAGGCGATCGGCCTGGTGAAATTCGACTTCCTGGGCTTGCGCACGCTGACCATCATCGACTGGGCGGTTCGGCATATACACAGACTAGAGCAGGAGCGAGACCGCAAGGGCCTTCCCCGCACAACTAATGAGACAACTACTGAGTTGTTGCGTGAAGGAGCGAGGACCGAAGAGCGATCACAGGGTTCTGCTCAATCCTCGATCCACAATCCTCAATCCTTTGCGATCGAATCCATCCCGCTGGACGATAAGGCCAGCTATGACCTGCTGAAAAAATGCAATACCACGGCGGTGTTTCAGCTGGAATCGCGCGGCATGAAGGATTTGATCAAGCGCCTGCAACCGGATACTTTTGAAGATATTGTGGCGCTGGTCGCGCTGTTTCGCCCGGGTCCCCTGGAATCGGGCATGGTGGATGACTTCATCAACCGTAAACACGGTAAAGCCACGGCAGATTACTTTCATCCGGAACTGGAAGTTTCGCTCAAACCCACTTACGGTGTGATCGTGTACCAGGAGCAGGTGATGCAGATTTCGCAGATCATCGGCGGCTATACGCTGGGTGGCGCGGACATGTTGCGCCGGGCGATGGGCAAAAAGGATCCCGAGGAGATGGCGCGTCAGCGCGACATCTTCGTGGCTGGCGCGGTCAATCGCGACATCGACAAGGGTCTGGCGACACGCTTATTCGATCTGATGGAAATGTTCGCCGGCTACGGCTTCAACAAATCGCACTCGGCGGCCTACGCGCTGGTGGCCTATCAGACGGCGTACCTGAAAGCGCATTATCCAGCGGCATTTATGGCAGCAACCTTGTCGGGCGATCTGGATAACACCGAAAAGGTGCGCACTTTTTATGCCGATACGCTGCAACAGGGCATCGAGATTTTGCTGCCCGATGTGAACAGTTCCGGTTACGCGTTTTCACCGGTGGATGAAAAAACCATTGCTTACGGACTGGGTGCGATCAAGGGTACCGGCGAGGCTGCAATCGAGAGCATTGTCAGGGCTCGTTCGTCAGGCCCGTTCAAGGACCTGTTCGATTTCTGCCGGCGCGTGGATAAGCGCGCGGTCAATCGCCGCACCATTGAAGCGCTGATACGTGCCGGCGCGTTCGATTCCATCAGCGATCACCGCGCTGCGCTGATGGCAAGCGTGGATGCGGCGCTGGCAAGCGCCGACCAGCAGGCAAGAGCCGTCAATCAGGATAGTCTGTTCGGTGATGATGACGCGGATGCCGTGTTGATCGAACAGAAGTTCGACGCGCCGCGCTGGAGTCTGCGCGAACAACTGGCCCATGAAAAAACCAGTCTGGGCATTTATCTGGGCGGACATCCGTATCAGGAGTACCAGAAGGAGCTGGCCAACTTCATCAGAGTGAAGCTGGGTGATTTGAATCCCTCGTTCGTCGGCAAAACGAATGGTGCTGGATATGGTGCGCGACGCGGTGTGCCGGTGCTGCTGGCAGGTATCGTGTCCGGGCTGCGTTTGCAACAGACCCGGCGCGGCCGCATGGCGGTGATCACGCTGGACGACGGAAGTGCTCAAATTGAACTAACGGTGTTCAACGAAGAGTACGAGAAAAGTCGCCAGTGGATAAAAGAGGACGAATTGCTGGTGGTGCAGGGCAAAGCCAGTCTGGATGAGTATTCCGGCAATGTGCGTGTCAGCGGCGAAGAACTGTTCAACATTGCCCAGGCGCGTTCACATTACGCACAGCATTTGTTTTTGCAATGCAACGGACGGGTGAGTGTCGCGCAACTTGCAGAAGTTCTCAAGCCCTGGCGCGAGGGCGAGTGCCGTGTGCTGATTCAGTACAGCAACGGGCTGGCCAGTTGCCAGTTGCGCCTGGGGGAAGCCTGGCAGATGACACTCTCCGATGAACTGTTGCGCGACTTGCGCAACGTCTTGCAGCCCGAGAATGTGCAGGTGGTATACAGTTCGTAGCATGGCCACACCCGATTTGCCTGTTAAAATCCGGCTTGCGGGATACGGCTGCGCCTGGCGAGCATGAAAAGCGAAAGCTCCGCTTTGTGTTCGGCAATTTGTTCAGGTGGCACGCTGGCGGACGTTGGCGGCATGCGGTGTTCATTCGTAGGAACAATAAAAACCGGGCATACGGATTTACGAAGAACCGATTCGCTGACAGAGCCCGTTATCAGTCGATGCATTACGCCTCGTCCATGAGAGCCCAAAACGATCATATCCACATCGAGTTTAGAGGCTTGATTCAGAATGCTTTCCACCGTTGCGCCTTGCACAAGAATGGCTGTTGTATCCAGGCTTGTCTTGCGCAATCGATCCGCAATCTTTTGAATCTGGCGGTGCTCGCTGTGAAATATTTCCGAATGGACGTCACGGATATATTTCGGACCCATTTTAAAACCAAGGAAGTCCGGCTCGGCTTCTGCGACATGAACGAGCCAGAGCTTGGCTGAAAGTTTTTTGGCGAGCTCTGCTACCGTTTTTATAAATTTTTCTGTAGATACAGAAAAGTCAATACACACCAGGAGTTTCATATCTTCTCTCAATCAGCTTTGTACCAGGATAAGTACCATGTGCCTGCATGAAGTTGGATAACCAATCGACAATTCTGGCAGGCTTTCACAGTACATGTGTTGTTTAGGGTGTGATATAGGAAATTACTGATTTAATTAAGATTTTTTATAGCGATTCGGTAGGAGAATGCCGAGTGCTGCATCAGAAAAACGCCGGAGGCTTTGGAGATTTCCTCAGGGAACGGCTGTCGCAGACTTCGTTGCGCGATTTGAGGTGGCTGAATATCCCTCACTTCCCCTTATGGAGGAAGTGAGGGCGAATCATTTATGGCAGGTCGGAATCGGAAATTTGATTGAGCGATTTGTCGGTCAGTGTTTCCAAAAATGCCGCCAGGTCTTTTTTCTCATTGCCAGTCAGTTTGAGCGGCATAATCAGCGGGTCCTGGTTCTTGTCCTGTGGATTGCCGCCGATGTTGTAATGCTCGATCACCTGGCTCATCTTGCTGAATGCACCATCGTGCATGAAAAAAGCGAAGCTGGCCGAATTGTATAAGCCGGGGGTCCTGAACTTGCCTTTGTCGGCTTCATCCTTGGTAACTTCATAGCGCCCCAGATCCTCCTTCAGCGGCCCAACCTGCGGAGTGCCGATATTGTGGAACAGGTTGTCCGTTAATGCAGGCGGGACATGGCAGGTTGTGCACATTGCTTTTCCGCGGAACAATTCAAAACCACGCTTTGCGGAATCGCTAATGGCTTTGTTATTGCCGCTCACATAACTTTGGAATGGCGCTTTACGGGCAACCAGTGTTCGCTCAAAAGCCGCAATAGCCTTGGCCACTGCCTCAGGCGTGGCATCGCTGCCGAATACGCTGTTGAATTGTTTCTTGTAGGCGGGAACTGCATTCAACTTGACGATCACTTCGTTCATCGTGGCATCCATTTCGCCTGGCGCAGTAACCGGACCCATATGGCCCGGCAGGGCGCCTGTTTGCTCTTCCAGTGAGGCGGCGCGCCCATCCCAGAACAATGAAGTGTAGTAGCCGGAATTGTCCCAGCTCGGCGCCCAGCGACCGAGTTCGCCGCCATGCCCGAAGGCTCGGGGTGTCGGACCGGCGCCCCCGGTAGCGGGCAGGTGGCAACTGACGCAACTCATGGAGTCGTTCATCGACAGGCGCACGTCGAAGGCGAGCTGCTTGCCCAGGGCGGCCTTGGCTGCGGATTGCGGGTTGTCCTTGGGGACGGGAACGGCGGGAAGCTTCCAGTTGGACAAATCTTCCCTGGCATAGGCCGGTAATGCAATTCCCAGCGCAAGCAGCGGCATGAGAATTTGCAGAATTTTATGTTTCGATTGAGATGGCATAATAACTCCTGTATGAAATTAGACTGATTGCATGTGTCGGGTAGACGATAATGCGCGCGAAGTGTGAAGAAAAGAACCGTTTTCAGGAAATAAATTTTTTAAAACGATGTGATAAGTAATACTTATCGCTTCAGGTTCGGAATATTTTTACCATCAGCTAAGGAACCGCTGATTTATTCGGTTTTGTCGTTCCCGCGTAGGCGGGAACCCAGTTACACAAGGCGCTGGCTCCCCGCTTTTGCGGGGAAGACGAATAAATCAGCGGTTCCCTAACTCACAACCGCCAATCCGTGCAGAGATCCCCGTGTTTGTGCGCCAGTACACATACGCTATGTGGAAATTTGGTATATTCTGACCGAGTGTTTTGCGTATAGTGCAAGCAAAAGCCGATGCTGAACTTCCGGCGCATGCCTGGGCTACAATACAGCCGAATTATTTTTTATCAACCATTGAAAAAGGATACAGCCATGAAACTTCGTACTAGCCTTATGCTAACTTTGATTTCTTCAGCGCTCACTCTGGGTGTCGCTACAGCCGCCGAGCCCGTCGGCAAGATGAGCGGGGAAAAACATGAAATGGATTGCGACGGTATGAGCATGAAGCACGGCGGGATGATGGACCCGGTTGCACGCGCCGATAAACACTTGAGTGAATTAAAAGCCAGTCTCAAACTGACCAAAGATCAAGAGCCTGCATGGCAGGTATTCTCCGACCAGGTAAAAGAGCAGGCCAAATCGATGGCAGCCATGCACGATAAAAAGAAAGGGGAGATGAAGGATATGCCCAAGTCTGCGCCCGACAGGATGGCGATGATGGCGAGTATGATGAAGGATCGTGCGCAAAGCATGTCGACGATGGCCGATAACGTCAAAACTTTTTATGCTACGCTCACACCTGAACAAAAGATCGCGTTCGATAAAATGCATATGGGTCATATGAAAGGTATGGAACGGATGCAGCACTAATTGCCGCCTTCCCGCCGTATGCGCCGGACGACTGTGAAAAGTCAGTCGTGAGGCGCAGAGCGGGGTTTGGGTGATATCCAGCTTGCGAGCCGATGGACAAGGACAACATCCCTATTCAAGGTTGCCGGGTTTGCCGGTGCCAATAAGGCTGCGGGTGGCATAGTCCGCCCCATGTCGCTCCAGATAGTCCCGAATCAACTGGCGGACGACTTGCGAGGGCGTCATGTCCTGAGCGGCGCAAAGTTCCTCGAAAGCCTTTTTCTTCACCGGGTCTATCAATAAGGTCAGTCGGGCAGTTTTGGTTTCCATTATATTTTCGTCAATTAACGCCTGAGTGGCGAATTCTGATGCACGGCGATGATTGCCGGGCATGGAACAAGCGATACTCAAACGAGTTATGGTTATGTGTTTTACTCTTCCAGATTTCGACTGTTGTCAGATTGCTGAATTCGGCGAGTGTGGCTTTGATAATGGCCGGTGCGTGCAGGAAAGTTGGACCGTGCAGCGTGTCAATTTTAATCACCATTATTTCCTTTAGGTTCGAAAGGTTGCCAGTGCCTGAATGATTTTGTTGGCCATTGCCTGATAGTTTATCGGGTGGGTTGCGCTCAGACCATCGGCACGCTGCCTTAATGTCGCAGCCGAGGGTGGGAAATCTGCACTTTTTACCGCCAATATGATTTTATTTGCACTGTCGCCTTCCACGTCGACAATAACAATACGGTTGGCAAAACTGTTGCAGATGCGCGATAAATATTCTTTGTAGCTGGCATATTCGAACCATAAATTGACCGCTAATATACCGTTTTCGCCCAGCATGGAAAAACAATTATCGTAAAACTGTTGGCTGCCGAGTTGGGGAGAATGCCCTGAGGCATCAAACCCGTCGACAATCAGCACATCGACGGGAGAGGACGCATTGCCGACATAGTCGGCTCCGTCTGCCAAAATGACTTGAAAGCGCTCATTGTCATGAGGAATGGCGAATTCATCGCGCAGCGCAATGACCCCGGAATTGATTTCCAGCACCAGAATGTCGCTCTGCGGCAGATTGCGATAACAATATTTTGCCAGGGAACCGCCGCCCAGGCCAACCATGGCGATATGCTTAGGATTCGGCTCGAACAGCATAAAACCCATCAATGCGCGGGTATAACCCAGCACCAATTCATCGGGCGCATCCAGCCGCATTTCACTTTGCACCGATAGCCTGTCGAAGTGCAGTGCCAGCAGTCCGTCCTCTTCCTGAATATAGGGATGCCCGTTTAATTCATAGGGTGGCTCCGGGTTAAACCAGGAGATAACTTCCTTGAGCGGGTTTGGAAACTTTCGTTTGGGGCGTTTTTCGGATTTGTCTGTTGAGCGCATTGCAGTTGCCTGTCCTGATTCAGCGAATTTAGCATGATTTTACATTGCCAAAACATTAACATATTATTATCATAATATACAAATTAAATTACCTTCAGACGGGGGACGTTTTAACGTGAAAGAATTCAGATTTTGGGCGTGCAGGAAGCTGGCTATTGAAAGCCATTAAATTTGAAAGTACGCTGATCAGACTGGATTCGGAATGAAACCGAACTCTCTGAG
>JAJXTL010000287.1 GCA_021783855.1 Pseudomonadota bacterium | reverse complement strand
TTCCAGTTCAGAAAAACTCGCTTGTATCGCCTTATTATCAATAAATCAAATAGATACAATTTTATCAGATTTTAACCGCTCAAGGCGGTACATCAGAATAAATCAGCGTTTCCTTAGGTATGCGCCATTCACTTCACATGTGACCATACCATCGCTGCCACAGCAACTGCCATGGCGGCAGTACATAACCAACCCAACACCTTCAGTCTGAACGAAATGATGAATTTTCCCATGATGTCTGCACGCACCGCCATCAGCATCATCGCGTAAATTTACTGATCAATCCGCGCGGCGAATGTCATGTTCCGCTTTCCGGCTGATCATTGAACGGTAAGTGGCGCCATGATGTTCACTTCGACGGCGTGATGCTGGTGGTCGTTAATTAGTAAAATGGTTTTGTCTGGGCGTTCGATGCCATTTACCCTCACGCGCATTGTGCCACCCTGCGCAGCATCGTCAGCAAGCTGTTGAGTGACAGTGATGTGGTAGAAGGTCTCGCGATAACGGTAGTGCATCTTGTAAGTCGTCCAGTGGCCCGGAATACACGGCATGATGCGCAGATGGTTTGCTTCCAGCTGCAGACCCAGCAGTGTTTCCACGGTCAGCCGGTACATCCAGCCCGCAGCGCCTGTGTACCAGGTCCAGCCGCCGCGTCCTGTGTGAGGCGCTGCGCCATAAATGTCCGCGCACATGACATAGGGTTCGACCTTGTAGCGTTTGATCTGCAAAGGGGTGCTGCCATGGTTGACAGGATTGAGCATGGCGAATAATTCCCAGGCGCGTTCTTTGTCGCCCATCATGGCAAACGCGGTCGTGGCCCAGATTGCGGCATGGGTATATTGGCCACCGTTTTCGCGCACGCCCGGCACATAGCCCTTGATATAACCGGGCTCAAGGTCTGATTTATCGAAGGGCGGATCGAGCAGCTGAATCAGCTGTGCATCGCGTCGCACCAGACGCTTGTTTACTGCCGCCATCGCCTGGCGGGCGCGTATCGGATCCCCGCCATTTGAGATGACCGCCCAGCTCTGGCTGATCGAATCAATCTGGCATTCTTCGTTGCCGGAAGAACCTAAGGGTGTGCCGTCATCGAAATAGGCGCGCCGGTACCATGCGCCGTCCCAAGCATGGGTCTCAATGTTGTCGCGCAACAGCTCGGCCTGTCCACTGCAAACTTCGGCAAAGGCCGCGTCGCTTTTGCTGCTAGCCAGCCCTGCAAACAGCTGAAGGTTTTCATACAGGAACCATGCCAGCCAGACGCTCTCGCCACGGCCATCACGACCCACGAGATTCATGCCGTCGTTCCAATCGCCGCAGCCCATCAAGGGTAATTGATGCTGGCCGAAACGCAAGCCGTGTTTGATTGCACGCACGCAATGTTCATAGAGGCTGGCCTCTTCAGTCGAACGTTGCGGCTGATCGTAGTAAGCCTCTTCTTCAGGAATCAGCTCGCGGCCCACCAGGAAATGCACCGACTCGTCGAGTACGCCCGTGTCACCGGTCGCCAGCACATAGCGACAGGTTGCATAGGGCAGCCACAGATAGTCGTCGGAGAAATGGGTGCGCACCCCTTGTCCGTTGGGCGGATGCCACCAGTGTTGCACATCGCCCTGGAGGAATTGGTGTCTGGCGCAACGGATCAACTGCTCGCGGGCAAGCCAGGGTGTTGCATGGATTAACGCCATGGTGTCCTGCAATTGATCGCGAAAACCGTAGGCGCCGCCGGACTGATAATAGCCACTTCTACCCCAGACCCTGCTGGACAGAGTCTGGTAGACCAGCCAGCCGTTAGTCAGCACATCCAGCGCTGGATCCGGGGTTTCCACGTGCACTGCGCCCAGGGTGCGGTTCCAGTGTTCCCACACCGTTTCCAGCGCCTGCCGTGCACCAGCCGGTCCGCCGAAGCGCTGGATAAAATACCGCGCTTCATCGGTGTTGCTGGCCGCGCCGAAGATGAACACGATCTCACGCTCTTGCCCTTCGGCAAGTTCAACCCGGGCCTGTATCGCGGCACAAGGATCAAGTGCTGCACCTGTCCTGCCTGACAAACGCTTGCGGCGCATGGCAGACGGGTTTGCCAGCGAGCTGTTGCGGCCGATGAACTCTGTTCGGTTTCCGGTCACCGTATGCTCCCGTTCGCTGACCTGCGCAAAGACGACTCGTTTCGCGCATTCGCGGCCATAAGCATTGCGGGCAAACAGCGCTCCGCTGTGCGTATCCGTTTCGGTCACAATGTGCATCAGATTGGCGTGTCGCCATTCACCCAACACTAGCTCCCAATAGCCGGTCAGCGACAGTCGGCGTGGGCGTTTTGAATGGTTGCGCAGCTTGATCACCACGAATTTGACCGGTGCATCCATGGCGACATAGGTGAACAGTTCCGAAGAAATACCGGACTCAAAATGCTCAAATACACTGTAGCCAAATCCGTGCCGGCACACATATCCGGAGCGGCCGCGTGCGGGCAATGGTGTCGGCGACCAGAACGCGCCTGTTTCCTCGTCGCGGATGTAGAATGCTTCGCCGCTGCTGTCGCTTATCGGATCATTGTGCCAGGTGGTCAGCCGGAACTCGTGGGCGTTATCGACCCAGGTATAGGCGCTGCCGCTTTCGCTGACGACCATGCCCATGTGCGGGCTGGCGATGACATTGGCCCAGGGCGCAGGCGTGCTCTGACCGGGTTCGAGGCTGATGACGTATTCGCGCCCGTCGGGCGTGAAGCCGCCCAGGCCGTTGCTGAAAATGCGTTCGCGCGCCAGCAGG
>JAJXTL010000286.1 GCA_021783855.1 Pseudomonadota bacterium | reverse complement strand
GTAAAAACTTGAGGCGGCCTATGGTGCGCTTGTGCTGATGGACAATATCGTCTATCAGCTGTAACTCGCCCATCACAGGACGTTTTTCCAGCACGGTTGCCCATGCGGGGCGCTCGAGCTGTATCTGGTAATCCCATTCCGAATAATGATAGGGTTCGGAGACAGGCTCCTTGCCTTCCATCTCGTTAAAGGAAATGCCCAGATCCTCATAGGGGAACAGCTCGGTACCCAGCACCCAGATTTCTTCCGCATCGTCACCGGCATTTTCGACATCGATTTCGTTGGCGAACTCCATCAGGCTGACATGCTTGCGCACTTGTTTGGGCGCTTCATAGCCTGCTGCCATGGCCTTTTCAAAATCGAACTCTTCGAATTCCCAGAAATAGCGATTGTCGTCGCGATAGGGTGCGGTCAAAAGATCGCTTCTGGGGTTGAATGCAATGCGCTTGCCCATGAATTCATGGGCCAGTTGCACGCCGATATCCCAGGATACCTGATTGCTCTCCAGGCGATCGGAGGCCTGCTTGAACAGCACACGCCCCTGAATGATCCAGGGATCATTGTCCTGATAAGTTTCATCCAGCAGCGCACGCGCCAGGCGATTTAAATAATCGCCTGCCGTTTTGTTCTGTCCTGCTTCTATGGTGTGCAAAGCTGACCACAATTGCTTTAAACCGGGAAACTTGTTTACCGCGAGCGTTTCCACGCGCGCATCCTCGATCACGCTGATGACGGCCATCTGGAATGGGTTGAGTGCTTCGGCCGAGATCGGTTCGCGGGTATAGACGATATGTGCGGCACTGTGCGCCGCTGCGGCGCGATATATTGCAAGTCCCGGCAGTTTGGTTTCACCGATAGTGAAATCATCATAAGCGTCGGGCAGGTGGATGAAGTAGCCCTCAACAAAAGGGCGGTATCCTTCGCGCGTCTCGAAGTCTCCGGAAGTGGGTTTCATGAAAAAATCCCGAGCCCACAGCGCGCGCAGATACATGTTGATGCGGCGCTGTACGTCGATGAACAGCGTGCCCTTGCGTTCCTTCTGCAGCATCGCCTGCGATTCTTTGGATTGCAGGCTGAAATAGCTGGCCTGCTCGGGATAATTGGTGCGGTGCGCATGCGCACCCCACAGCGCCCAGCGGCGCAGGCCGCCCAGCGTAAGCTGGCTGAACAGCATATCCAGATTTTCCAGCATCGGCCTGACACCGCGCGGCGCTTGCGAGAGCAGGGTTCCCAAAAATTGCAAATAGGCGCGGAATAGATGCTCGTCACCCAGCCGGTTGGCTGCAGTCGGCGCAGTAGTCAGAACCAGTTCAATCACGGTTGCTGAAGTCTTGGATGCCAGTGTAAGCGCTGCTTGCACCAAATCAGGCACGGCATCCTCGCCGATTTCCTTGGCCACCAGCGGTGCATGGTCTATCCAGGTTGCAATCAGCTCATCGCCTTTGCCCAGACTCTTCAGTGCTGCGGCCCCTTTGAGGTAATTGTCCAGGCCTCTTGCGCTGAAAACCTTGGTGGCTTCGAGCCACGCAGAACGCAGATTGCTCTGCAATTCCGGCGCAAGCTCAGTCAGCAGTTCCTGATAATCTTCAAGATTGATCGACATGGTCACTTTACCCAAATCATCATGCAGGGCGAGCCGTCAGGCGGCACCACCTTGCAGGATCAAAAAAATGTGGTCACGGCGGCATCGAGTGCATCGCGCATGTCAGGGTCGTCTGTGATCGGGCGCACCAGTGCAACACGGCAAGCCTTGACTGGATCAACACCGGTGGCAATCAGGCTGCCTGCGTAAATCAGCATGCGCGTCGAGATGCCTTCATCCAGGCCATGACCCTTGAGGTTGCGGGCGCGTTCCGCAATGGAAACCAGCTTATCAGCCACTTCTGCATTGACCTTCGTTTCGTGGGCGACAATTTCCGTTTCGATGCTGTGTTCCGGATAGTTAAAATCAAGTCCACCGAAACGCTGCTTGGTGGATTGTTTCAGATCCTTCATCAGGCTCTGGTAGCCTGGGTTGTATGAAATGACCAGCTGAAAATCAGGGTGCGCCTTGACCAGTTCGCCTTTCTTTTCCAGCGGCAATACACGGCGGTTGTCAGTCAGCGGATGAATCACCACGGTCGTATCCTGGCGCGCTTCGACAACCTCGTCCAGATAGCAGATCGCACCATAACGCGCCGCGATTGCGAGCGGGCCATCCTGCCAGCGCGTACCATCCGCATCGAGCAGGAAGCGGCCGACCAGATCACTTGCCGTCATGTCTTCGTTGCAGGCGACGGTGATCAGCGGTTTGCCAAGCTTCCAGGCCATATGCTCGACAAAACGGGATTTACCGCAGCCGGTCGGCCCTTTCAGCATCATCGGCATGCGTACGCTGTAAGTGGCCTCATAGAGTTCCACTTCGTCCGAAACAGGACGGTAATAGGGTTCATTTTCAATACGGTACTGCTGAAGGATGTCGTTGCTCATACGTTCTCCATCTAACATTCAACACAGGGGCGAAAACGACCGATTCTTGCAGTCGCTTTGGTCCATGCACTGAAACCCTCCCGCCGCTGATGCAAGCCGGCGAGGGAATACAGCATTACACAGTCTTGCCGCGGAAAATTACCATGGCCGCACCTTGCGACTGATTGAAGTTGTTGTAACCAATCAGACGCACGTGGTTGTTCGGGTTAGCCTTGTGGCAGGCTTCGGCTTCGGCCAGAACCTTGGCAACATCGGTTTCGCCGAACATCGGCAACTTCCACATATACCAGTATGAGTCCATCAGGTACTCAGG
>JAJXTL010000285.1 GCA_021783855.1 Pseudomonadota bacterium | reverse complement strand
TTTGGATGACCGGCCCAATACAGGATTAGAATGATCTGGCATCGCCGTGCCGTGCAAAATGCCTGATACAAAAAAGAGGGGGACATCATGCTGAAAAATCACTTTATCAACAGTATATTTGCCGTATCCGTTGTGTTCGGGGCTGCTCCGGCCCACGCCTTTGATTTGGGCGGAATAATCAACAGCGACCAGCTCCAGAATCTCGGCAAATCCTTGCCACAGAACTCGGATAACTCGTCCGCATCGGCCGCTGGTTTGGCCGGCATCAGCAACAAGGATCAGATCGGCAGCCTGAAACAGGCGCTCACGCAAGGTGCAGAAACGGCCGTGCGCGAACTGGCTAAACAAAACGGCTACCTTGGAAACGACAAAGTGCGCATCCCATTGCCGGGAAACCTGCAAAAAATAGCCAGTCTGATGCATACAGTGGGAATGGGGAAATACGCCGACGACTTGATCACCTCGATGAATCGCGCCGCTGAAGCCGCCGTGCCTGAAGCGAAAACGCTGCTGGTCGGCGCGGTAAAAAGCATGAGCGTCAACGATGCCAGGGGCATCCTCACCGGCGGCAATGACGCCGCCACGCAATACTTCCGCATGAAAACAGAAACCGCGCTGGCCGGAAAATTCAAACCCATCGTAGAGAAATCAATGGAGAAAGTTCAGCTTGCCCGGAAGTACGATGAGTTCGCTGCAAAAGGCGCAGCGTTGGGCCTGGTGGATCAGCGCGACGCCAACATGGACGACTACGTCACCCGCAAGGCATTGGACGGTTTGTTCGTGATGATGGCGGAGCAGGAAAAAGCGATCCGCGCGAATCCGCTGGAGGCAACGGGAGCACTGGCGAAGAAGGTGTTTTCGGCCATCAAGAACTGAATTCCGGGCAGCAAATACGCAGGCGCCCTGACCTGCACAAAGCTCGGCTCAGTCCGGATTGGGCGGCGGCTGAAACTGCGCCAGCTCTGCAGCCGGCAGGGGGTGACTGATCAGGAATCCCTGGGCTTCGTGGCATTCGATATTGCGCAGGAAGCGAAATTGACCGGGTGTTTCCACGCCTTCCGCCACTACGTTCAAACCGAGCTTGCGGGCCAGGGAAATGGTCGCCGTACAGATTTCCGCGTCGTAACGGTCCGTCTCGATGTTGCGGACAAAGGATGCGTCGATTTTGAGGGTGGTGATGGGAAGCTGTTTAAGATAGGTCATGGAGGAGTAGCCGGTACCGAAATCGTCCAGCGCAAGCCTGATCCCCATATCAAGCAGCGTGTTGAGAATTTTGATAGTGCGTTCGGGTTTTTCCATGGCCACGGATTCGGTGATTTCCAGCTCCAGATGGCCTGCTTCGAGCTGCGTTTCCTTGAGTATGCTGGCGACAAACGTCGGCAGATCAGCTTGCTCAAACTGCCGGGCAGACAGATTGACCGCTACACGTTTGATGTGAGTCAACCCGGCCAGATGCCATGCATGCATTTGCTGGCAGGCGGTACGCACCACCCATTCACCCAGGGGCAGTACCAATTCGGATTTTTCCGCCAAAGGTATGAAATGGTCAGGGCCCAGCAAACCATGCACCGGATGATTCCAGCGCACCAAGGCTTCGACAGCAATCATGCGCCCCGATTGCATGTCGATTTGCGGCTGGTAGAACAATACCAATTCGTTGCGATCCAGCGCCTGATGCAACTGGTTCTCGAGCAAAAGTCGATCCACCGCCGCCCGGCCGATATCCGGAGTGAAGCTGTTGCGGGTGTTTCGGCCCTGCGCCCTGGCATTTCGCATGGCGCTATCAGCCTGTCTCACAAGAGTTGCAGCATCATTTCCATCGTCGGGATACAGGCTGATACCCACGTTGGCGCTGACGTGCAGTTCCTGCCTGGCCAGATGATAGGGTTTGGCGACAGCGGCCAGGATCGTATCCGCATCTTGCAGGGCGGAGGATGCGTCGGCACTGCACAGGACAAACTCACCGCCCCCAAGGCGCGCGAGGATATGGGTGGACGGCATGCTGGCGCGCAAGCGATCTGCCACTTCGATCAATAATTGATCGCCGGTTTCATGGCCAAGCGCGGTATTGATGGCATTTAATTCGTTTAATCCTATCAACAGCACCGCCAGACTGCCATGGCGTATTCGGGCGTGCTCGATGGCATGAGCCAGCTGCATCTGCATGGAAAAACGGTTGGGCAAACGGGTCAGCGGATCATCATTCGCGAGCACATGAATTTCCGCTTTCTGTTCCTCGTTGCGAATATGTACTGCGCGCATCAACTCCAGCAAGTTCGCGATCAGGACGACCAGCAGCGGCAGCAACAGCGCGCTTTCCTGTTTAAACCAATACAGCAGCGCGAGGTGGCCGCAATAGATTATGCCGGCGGCGGCAAGACTGTATTTTGTTCCCGCGCGAAACCGGCGGCGCGGTTGCCAAAACAACAGCAGCGAAGGAAGCAGCGCGATCAGCAACGGTATTCCCGTCCAGCGCCAGTCGCTCGGCGCCAGAATCAGATGCTGCCCCAGGGACTCATAGGCGATGGCCAGAATTTCGACACCGGACATATTACCCACCGGGGTGTGCACAGTGTCGGAATAAAACGCCGTGCTGCCGACAAAAACAGTCTTGCCGCGAAACAGATTCGGATCCAGCGCCTTTCCTTGCATACCCAGCATGGCCTTGGCGACGCGCGCGAAAGGGATAGTCAGCACCGAATTTTTATTGCGCGGGTAATACAGGCGAACAGCACCCTCCCCGTCGGTCGGCCAGGTGAATGTTCCGACCTGGGTCGTACCGTCCGG
>JAJXTL010000284.1 GCA_021783855.1 Pseudomonadota bacterium | reverse complement strand
CAACTTGCTCCCGCGTTTCCGATTTTGCCTTTGCCTCACGCAGTATTCTGGCAAGCTGAGTCAGTTCTGCAATTGTTCTTTCGGGCGCGGAAAGAATTTCAATTGTGTTTCCAATGAAGTTAAAAACTCCATCAGGAATATGCCCCATACCTCCGCAATTCGGACACGGCCCCGACTGGTTTCCAGTAAAGGTTGCGTATTCCACGGTCATTCTGCCACTGATTCCACGCACATTCTGCCACCCATTCCATAAACACTCTGCCACTGATTCCACGGTGATTCTGCCACCCCTGTCAGGGAGCGACGCAAGATAATTTTCACCTACCATTCGTCCTTTTTTCGGAGCAAGGGACGGATATGGAGAAGTTGTCGATGCGTAAAATCAGAGAAGTATTACGACTGAAGTTTGAACTGGATCTGTCGGTGCGGCAGATTGCCAACAGCACACAGATATCCAGGCCCACGGTCAGTGATTATCTGCGCCGCTTTGCGATGTCCGGTCTGTCCTGGCCGCTCCCTGTCGGGTGTGCTGACTCAGAAATTGATGCGCGGTTCTTTCCGCCTAAACCGGCCATACCTGACGCACAGCGCCCAACGCCTGACTGGCCTCTGGTCAATCAGGAACTGCGCCGCAAGGGGGTTACGATGTTTTTGCTATGGCAGGAATACAAGGTCAACCAGCCAGAAGGCTTTCTCTATAGTTGGTTCTGCGCGAACTATCGGGAGTGGACTGGCAAGCTCGATGCGGTGATGCGCCAGGAACATTTGGCTGGCGAGAAATGCTTCGTGGATTATTGCGGCAAAACGATGCCTGTCACTGACCGGAATACCGGCGAGATCCGCCAGGCGCAAATCTTTGTCGGAGTAATGGGCGCATCCAACTACACCTATGCCGAAGCGACGTTGAGTCAAACCTTGCCAGACTGGATCGGCAGCCACATCCGTATGCTCGAATATTTCGGCGCCGGCCCTGAAATCCTGGTCCCGGACAATCTCAAGAGCGGCGTCAGCAAAACTTGCCGTTATGAACCTGACACTAACCCGAGCTATCACGCCTTCGCCAATCATTACGGCATCGCCGTGATTCCGGCGCGCAGCCGTAAACCGCGTGACAAAGCCAAGGTGGAATGTGGCGTGCTGGTCGTGACCCGCTGGATACTGGCCTGCCTGCGCAACCACACCTTCTTCAGCCTGGCAGAACTGAACACGGCCATTGGCGAACTGCTCACGCGCCTGAATCAGCGTCAATTCAAGAAGCTGGCAGGATGCAGGGAGTCGTTGTTCCGCAGCCTGGACTATCCGGCGATGCGCGCACTGCCGGTCGAGCGCCATATCTTCAGCGAATGGAAGAAGGTTCGCATGGGGATCGATTACCACATTGATCTTGGTGATAGCTACTATTACTCGGTGCCCTACACGCTGATTGGCAAACAACTGGATGTCAACTTCAGCGAGTATGTCGTTGAAGTTATGTATCGCGGACAACGTGTCGCCAGTCATGCCAGGTTGAACGGCCACGACCGGCATTATTCAACACTGACGGCACACATGCCCAAGGGACATCGTGAAATGGCTGAATGGACACCTGAGCGCATCATCAATTGGGCGGCTTCGGTTGGCGAGTACACGGCCAGGCTGATCAACGCGCTGATTGAGCGTAAAGCACATCCTCAACAGGCATTCCGAGCAGCGGCCGGCATCATTCGCCTGGGTAAACGTTATGGAAATGAGCGCGTCGAAGCGGCTTGCCGCCGAGCCTTCACCACTAACGCCATCAGCTACTCGTCGGTTGAGTCGATTCTCAAACACCGACTGGATGAAGTGCCGCTGCCGCAGGACACGCGGCAAAGCACGCTGCCGCTGTTCCACGACAACGTGCGTGGCTCGGGTTACTACCACTGAGTCAGACAACGATTTCCATAACCCAATACAAACACTAACAGGAGAATACCACCATGATGTATCACCCGACTTTGGACAAGCTACAACAACTGAAACTGACCGGCATGCTGCGTGCACTGCAAGATCAGGAAGGGATCCCAGACATACGCACCATGCCGTTTGAAGAACGGCTCGGCTTGATGGTCGACCGGGAACTGACGGAGCGTGACAACCGGCGTATGCAGACGCGACTGCGTGCGGCAAAGCTGAAACACGGTGCGGCACTGGAAGATATTGACTTTAAAACTGCGCGCGGACTGGATCGTTCGCTGATCATGAAACTGGCAGGCTGTGAATGGGTCGCAGAACATCTGAATGTGCTGATCACCGGTGCAACGGGTGTGGGCAAGACTTGGCTGGCGTGCGCACTGGCGCACAAAGCCTGTCGTGAAGGATACAACTCATCGTATGTCAGGCTGTCGCGCTTGTTTCAAGAACTGGATATAGGCCGCGCCGATGGCAGCTACGCCAGGACGATGCGGCAAATGGCCAAGACCGACGTGCTGGTGATGGATGACTGGGGTCTGGCCGTTCTGAGTGATCAGCACCGGCGAGACTTGCTGGAAATACTGGACGACCGATACAACCTGCGCGCGACAGTGATTACCAGTCAGTTACCAATTTCGCACTGGCATGAAGCTGTCGGCGATCCGACACTGGCGGATGCCATTCTGGATCGGGTAGTACACAACGCCTACAAGATCAATCTGAGCGGAAGCTCGATGCGCAAGGAAAGAGAAAAATTGACAACTGTCAGCCCAAAACCTTAACCTGCAATTCTTGCGTCGCTTCGCTCCGACTGACCCGGCAGAATGCTCGTGGAATAGGTGGCAGAATCACGGTGGATT
>JAJXTL010000283.1 GCA_021783855.1 Pseudomonadota bacterium | reverse complement strand
ACCGCCCGCTGAACACGCGCGATCTGCCGGTTCCCCGCAGGATTTCCCCAAGGTAAACGAGGAAATGCAAAAAGGACGCGACGGGACGCGGCGAAAAATTCTGGAGGATGAGCTGAAGGCAGAAGAAGGCTTGCTTGGCGCAGCTCGGCAAAGTCTGAAGGCGGGGGGCGCGAATCACCCGAAAGACGATGCCATGACCCGGGATTTGAACAAACAGGTAGAATCGCATCAGGGAAATGTCGATGCGCTCAAGGCCGAATTATCCAAGCTTAAATAACTTCCCGGTTTGGGCATGTTTATTGCTTTACTGCACATATGCCTGACTTCTCATATCTTACGCTGGACTCTCTTTCTACCGCCGTCATCCTGGTGGACGGGGTTTTACATGTCATCTACCTGAATCCGGCAGCGGAAAATCTGTTCGAAGTCAGCGGCAAAAATCTACTCGAAAACTCGTTACAGTCCGTATTCACCGATACCGGACAGCTCGCCAATGCGATGCAGCGGGCCTTACACGATAATGCCAGTTACATTGAGCATGAATTGGTGCTGACTACCCATGCACACAACAAGTTGCAGTTGCGATGCACCGTCACGCCGCTGCAGGGTAATCGGCTATTGCTCGAATTTCACCCCATGGACAGGCCGCTCAAGCTGGCACGGGAAGAACAGATGCTGGATCAGACCCAGGCCAGCCGCCTGTTGCTGCGCAATCTGGCTCACGAAATCAAGAATCCGCTGGGCGGTATACGAGGAGCTGCGCAATTGCTCGAACAGGAGCTGGACAAACCGGCTTTGCGCGAATATACCCAGGTGATCATTCAGGAGGCTGACCGCTTGCGGGCCTTGATGGAGAAGCTGCTCACCCCGCAAAGCAATACGCGGCACAGCGCGCTCAACATCCACGAGGTGCTGGAGCGCGTGCGCTCGGTCGTGCTGGCGGAGATGCCGGAAGGACTGACTATAGTGCGCGATTACGATATCAGTTTGCCCGCGCTGATCGGCGATAAGGAACAATTGATCCAGGTAATACTCAATATCGTGCGGAACGCCGCGCAAGCGATGCAGGGAGAGGGAAGGATCGTTCTGCGCACAAGGGTTGCACGTCAGGTGACGCTGTTCAAGCAACGCCACCGCCTGGCGATAATGGTACAGATCATCGATAACGGGCCGGGTATACCACCTGAGTTGCGAGACAAGATTTTTTATCCGTTGGTGTCGGGTAGAGCAGATGGGCATGGGCTGGGGCTTACGCTCGCGCAGGACTTTGTCAGCCAGCATAGCGGAACGATAGAGTTCGATAGCGAACCCGGGCGCACCTGTTTCACCGTGATGTTGCCGTTACAGGCTGCTAGTTAATAGTAAGTAGGAAGTGGCTACAGGATTTTTATGAATAACCTCAAGGAAATTGATCGGACACGCTATGAAACCTGTTTGGATAATTGATGATGACCGTTCAATTCGCTGGGTACTGGAAAAGTCCCTGGCGCGTGCAGACATCGAATTCGAGAGTTTTTCCACGGCGGATGACGCGCTGCGCACCTTGAGCCATGCGTTGCCGCAAGTGGTGGTGAGCGATATTCGCATGCCGGGTCGTTCGGGACTGGAGTTTTTACAGTTGTTGCATCAGCGCCACCCGCTTATTCCTGTGATCATCATGACAGCGTATTCCGATCTGGAAAGTGCCGTCTCGGCATTTCAGGGCGGCGCATTTGAATATCTGCCAAAACCGTTCGATATCAACCATGCAGTGGATTTGATACGCCGCGCATTGGAACAAAGTCGTCGCAAAGCCGACGCGATAGGCCGTATAGAAGTGGCTGCAGATATTCTCGGTCATGCCCCGGCCATGCAGGATGTTTTTCGCGCGATCGGTCGTCTGTCGCAATCCCATGCAACGGTACTGATCAATGGCGAGTCAGGCACTGGCAAGGAGCTGGTGGCGCGTGCTCTGCATCGACATAGCCCTCGTGCAGATAAACCATTCATCGCCATCAATACGGCCGCTATCCCCAAGGATTTGCTCGAATCAGAACTGTTCGGGCATGAACGCGGGGCCTTTACCGGCGCTGCTGCGACAAGGCACGGACGTTTTGAGCAGGCCGAAGGCGGCACCTTGTTTCTCGATGAAATCGGCGATATGCCGTCAGAGCTGCAAACCCGCTTGCTGCGGGTGCTGTCTGACGGCAACTTTTATCGTGTCGGCGGACACCAACCCATCAAGGCCAACGTGCGTATCATTACCGCGACCCACCAGAACCTTGAGGATCGTGTCAAACATGGCTTGTTCCGCGAAGACTTGTTCCACAGGCTGAACGTGATACGGCTGCGCTTGCCGCCGCTGCGCGAACGAAGTGAAGATATTCCGTTGCTGGCAAAATATTTTTTGCAAAAAAGCGCGAGTGAATTGGCAGTCGATCAGAAACAATTTAGTGAGGCGACCTTGCAGCATTTGAGCGCGCAGGATTTCCCCGGCAACGTGCGTCAGCTGGAAAACCTTTGTCACTGGCTGACTGTGATGACGCCTTCACAGGTAGTTGAGATCGCCGATTTGCCGCCCGAATGGCGCAACAGTGGAGGGGTTGCCGCGAAACCCGAAGATTGGATCACCGCGCTTGCCGGTCAGGTTGACGCCTCTTTGCAGCGCGGGGATGAGGGCATCATGGACAGTCTGGTTGCGCAGTTTGAACGCACCCTGATTTTGCAGGCGCTGCATCACACCAATGGACGACGCATCGAAGCCGCTACCCTGCTCGGCATCGGGCGCAATACCCTGACGCGCAAGATACAGGAAT
>JAJXTL010000282.1 GCA_021783855.1 Pseudomonadota bacterium | reverse complement strand
TCGCGTGGATACTCGGTGTCACCCTGGCCGTGCTGCTCGCCTCGATGGCGGCCACGATGTGCGACGCAAAGGAATGCGCGGCGGAAGAGGCCGGGCGCGACAGGCGCTGAATCAGGCTATATGCTGTCGGCAATGGCGGCGATGGTGACCGCTGCCGCGGCAAGCCATCCGAGTTCGGCGACGAACTTTGTATCTTCTTTCGACGGCTTTTCATCATTTTTGATCTTCGCTTCCAGAACATTCAGTTCGGACTGCAACTGTTTCAATTTTTCCTGCTGGGCGCTCAGCTCATTCAATTTTTCCTGTCTGGTCTTGAATAACGTGGACTCCTTCGCGGCATTTTCCATGATAGCGATCTCCTGATGATGAAAAATCGGCTTGTCGGCTGATCAAGCTGTACAAGATTAAATCATGCCGGGCGCAATTCTCATATAGGCCGGAATATCTAGGTTGTCCGGCCTGCTATTTTCCAAGGCTGTTCGAATTGCAAGCCACGGTAGGTGATATTTGAATCGGCTTGTCAGCGTCCAGAGCGCAAATCCCGATCCGTATGATTTATTCAGCCAACGACTTTTCATCGACTAAGGGAAGAGGCTGATCTTCGCGGGGCTGCTCAGCTTTTAAGGCGGTTTTTCTTAAAAGCTTTTCGGCCTGTTTCTTTTGCCGGGCCAATTCCTTTTGGCGCTTCTCGTAGGTGTAGTTTGTTTTGACCATGTCAATCCGGGTGTGCCTTTTAGTAATTGTTATTTGCCGCGCCGTACGGCAGGTTTGGGCGAGAACAGCGCAGGTTGCGGCATGGCCTGGTGGCGGGCGGCTTCGGACAGGTATTTGGTCGGTTCCGGTTGTGGCAGGGAGGGGGGGCGCGCTTGCCACGGCGTTTTGGCGCCTTGGGGCTTGGCTGGCCCCGGAGTGCGAGGTTTTGACGCTTGCCTCTCCGGGCGATTGCTGTGGCGTTTCTGTCCCTGCTGCGGACGGGGAGGACGCGGCGCTTCAGCGGGAATATGTGTGGGTGGCACGAAGCTGTCTATCGTTACTCTTGGAATCTGAGTCTTGATCAGGCGTTCGATGTTTTTGAGATGCTGCAATTCTTCGCTGTCCACCAGCGAGATCGCTGAACCGTTGCTGCCCGCACGCCCCGTTCTGCCGATGCGGTGCACATAATCTTCCGGTATGTTGGGCAATTCAAAGTTGACCACATGCGGCAGCATGTCGATGTCCAGGCCGCGCGCGGCGATATCTGTTGCAACCAGCACAGGCAGCGTGCCGTCCTTGAATTGCGCAAGCGCCTTGGTGCGTGCGGACTGGCTCTTGTTGCCGTGAATTGCGGCCGCAGGAATGCCGTCAGCATTTAACTTTTCGGCCAACCGGTTGGCGCCGTGCTTGGTGCGTGTGAACACCAGCACCTGTTTCCAGTCATTGTGCCTGATGAGGTGCGAGAGCAGATGACTCTTGAGTTTTTGCGCGACCATGTGCACGCTTTGCGAGACCAGTTCCGAGGTGGTGTTGCGGCGCGCCACTTCGACAAATCCGGGGTTGTGCAGCAGGCCGTCTGCCAGCGTCTTGATTTCTTCCGAGAAAGTCGCCGAGAACAGCAGATTCTGGCGCTGTTTTGGCAGCAGAGCCAGGATTTTACGGATGTCGCGGATGAAACCCATGTCCAGCATGCGGTCGGCTTCATCCAGAACCAGAATTTCCACAGACGACAGATCCAGCGTCTTCTGTCCGACATGGTCGAGCAGGCGCCCTGGCGTTGCCACCAGTATGTCAATTTGGGAGCGCAACGCCTTGATCTGTGGATTGATGTTCACGCCACCGAACATCACTTCCGATTTGAGCGTAAGATATTTGCCGTAAGTCTTTACCGATTCTTCCACCTGGGCCGCGAGTTCGCGCGTAGGCGTCAGGATCAGGCAGCGCGGCGCGCCTGCGCGCGGATGGGCTGCGGGTTTTGAACTCAGGCGCTGCAGGATGGGGAGGGTGAAACCGGCGGTCTTGCCGGTTCCCGTCTGCGCACCGGCCAGCAGGTCGCCGCCTGCCAGTACCAGCGGAATGGCCTGTGCCTGAACGGGGGTGGGGTGGGTGTAGCCCGAGTCTTCGATGGCGCGCATCAAGGGTTCGGCCAGGTTCAGGCCGGCAAAGGTTGAAACGGTATTATTGTTTTTCAAGGCGTAGCTCCTGCGGCAGCCTGTCGATCAAGTTGAACGACACCAATCTGGGCGGACGAAATATGCGATCGAAAGATCGGGAGTGTAAAGAAGAGGTCGCAGCGCTGATTGGTTTTACGCAGGACGGGCGCATTATACATGGCTTGTGGATTTTCGCATGCAGAAAATTGCGGGCAATGCCTGATCGGCTTTATGCCGGGTTTGAGTGCCGCGACCGGGTCAGCCATCCTGATGCAGAAAACCGATATTCCGGGCTGCGCTTAAGAGGCATGCTCGGGTATAATGCCCGTTTGTTAATTCTTCCGATAGGATACGCCATGCCAATCTATGCTTATGCTTGTTCCAGTTGCGGCTTGCAGCAGGACGTGATGCAAAAAATGAGCGATGCGCCGCTCAATACCTGCCCGGAATGCGGCAAGGAAACATTTTCCAAACAACTGACTGCAGCCGGTTTCCAGCTGAAGGGCAACGGATATTATGTGACGGACTTCAAGGACAAGCCCAAGTCCAAGGCCGAATGCGCCCCCTGCGGCAATGCAGGCTCCTGCCCTGCGGCCGGCAACTGATCGATGAAAAAATTTCTTATCACAGGACTTCTGGTCTGGGTGCCGCTGGGCATCACGATCTGGGTGCTGAATCTG
>JAJXTL010000081.1 GCA_021783855.1 Pseudomonadota bacterium | reverse complement strand
TCAATGGACAGTCGGGGTGGTTCCGTTTGGGCAGCGCGTTTGATCACTGGCTAGCTCCGCTGGATGGCATTCGATACTGAGATGTAAAATTATCTGCGTAATCCGGCAAGAGATCAAATGATTCGGGCGCTTTACGCCCTTGCTGAATTATTCCGGTTGAAGCAATATCACCAATGCAGGGTACAGCAATCCGGGCGATACGGGTTCATGACAGCAACGAATTTTCTTGGTAATTACGTCTGATATTGATTGGCAAGGCATGCTGATTTGCTCGGGTGCGCTATACTTGGCGCCATGCTTTTACCAAGCCATTAGAGGATATCAAAATGAAAAAAGAGTTTTGGCTGGAACGTTGGGAGCTGGAGCAAACCGGCTTTCATCAGGACGAGATTAATCCTTACCTGCGGCAATATTGGCAGCATCAGGACGACGGCAGTCTGGTGTTCGTGCCGCTGTGCGGTAAAAGTCTTGACATGCTGTGGCTGCGCAAGCAGGGCCTTTCGGTGTTGGGTGTGGAGCTGAGCCCGATCGCGGCGCAGGCATTTTTCGAGGAAAACGGCTACACGGCGCATCGCGTTCGCAGCGGGAAATTTGAATGCTGTGAAGCGGATGATATACGCATACTGTGCGGTGATTTTTTCGACCTGTGCGTTGATGATATGGCAAGGGTGAGCGCGGTATACGACCGCGCGTCGATGGTCGCCCTGCCGCCTGAAATGCGCGAGCGCTACGTGCGCCATCTGGTGAGCATATTGCCGCCTGGAAGCCGGATTCTGCTCATCACTTTCGATTATCCGCAGGCAGAAATGTCAGGGCCGCCATTTGCGGTATCCGTCGACGAGGTGGAATCGCTCTATCGCGAATACGCGGAAGTACGCCTGTTAAAGCAGGTCGATGCGCTGCCGGATAACCCGCGCTTTGTCGAGCGCGGTTTGAGCAGCATGCAGGAAAACATTTTTTTGCTGACGTTGAACTCCTGATGCGGAAAAGCTGCCGGAAAGGGCGGGCGTGAATCCATCCCGGATGCTTTAACTTTTTACTCTGGAGTCGTCTTGTTCAAGTTCATCGGTTTTGTTACGGGTTATTATTTTTTCGGATTCTTCGGGGCGCTGGCGGGCTTTTTTGTCGGGTCGTTTTTTGATCGCTTGAGGGCGTATGGCGCGGGTGCGATCAACCCTCTGCAGAATGCGCTGCGTCAGGGCGTGTTCCTGGAAACGGTGTTCATCGCCATGGGCAAGCTGGCCAAGGCCGACGGAGTTGTCTCTCAGGATGAGATAGATCATGTCGAGCAGTTCATGCAGAAGCTGGGCATGACTTCCGATCACCGCAGCCAGGCAATTGTCTGGTTCAGGCAAGGTGCGGATCCCGCATTTGACATCGCGCCCGTCTGCCAGCGATTCATGGCTATTTGCGGGCATACCCGTAACTTGAGACAGATGTTGATGGTATATCTGATCGTGATGGCGCTGGCTGACGGGCATTTTCATCCGGCGGAACAAGCGCTGCTCGCCGATATAGCCGGTCGTCTTGGCTACGATCAGGCCGCCTTCAAGCAGTTGATGGACATGGTGCTGAATCAGTCGCATTTTTCAGGAGGGCAGGCGGGCGAAGCAGGAGCGCTGGAGGATGCCTATAAGGCGCTGGGTGTCACGAAGGGCAGCAGCGACGCCGAGATCAAGCGCGCCTACCGCCGTCTGATGAGCCAGTACCACCCTGACAAACTGATAGGTCAGGGCATGCCGGCGGACATGATCGCCATGGCAACCGAACAGGCCAAAGAGATTCAGCTGGCACATGACCTGATCAGGAAGAGCCGGGGGGTTTGAGCAGCAATCCGAACCCGTTACTTTCGTTTTGCAATCGTGCTGAGCGCGTTGCTCTTGGACGCGCTGCCCGAACTGGAGCCGAAGTAATAGGAGACGACCTGAGTGGCGCCGGTGGTTAAGGCTCCCAGGATATAGATGACGATATCTTTGGTTTCCGGTTTGAGGAAGCCGTCTTTGGAGCCGCCAAGGATGACGACGGTGTAGAGCCAAAGGTGAGCCCCATAATGCCGAGGGCGAGCAGGTGGTGGATGTTTTTCGCAAGCCAGCTGGTCTGTTCGGATTCCGGTGCCCGTCTTTCAATTTCACGCGGGATATCTGTATGATTCGTCAGCTTTTCCGCTGGCGCGTACATCTCGTGATGAGTGGCAACCTTGGCAAATTCGCGGTTTTGTTCCTTCTTTTCATCGGCGGACAGGGCATTTTTGCTCGTAGCATCGCTCACTGCGCTGACCTGAGCGCTGCTGCTTAATTGGTGGTTGGGCAAGTCGGTCATAATGCCTCCTCAATCGGTTCTCAAGCGCCGCTTCGTGGCAGTGCAAGCATTAGACCAGCAGATGCGGCAAGTGAGCCGAACGTTATTCCCTTGCTGAATTATTGTCAATAATGTGGAGTGTCAGTTATTTTTACAATCAAAAAAGGCACCGGAAGGTGCCTTTCTTTAAGGTGAAACTTGCGTAGCGAATCGTTTGTCCCTCTCCCTTTGGGAGAGGGTTTGGGTGAGGGAAACGGGCATGCCCGTTTGATTGTTGTCCGACAAGAATCGTTATTCTATTTTTGCTGCTGCGCGCAGGTCGGCAACGCTTTACTGTATTACCTTTTTTTAGGGACACTGTGTCGATTTAGGTTTCAGTTCTTCGAAAGTCGGCACTTTCAGCGGGCGAATATTGTCCAGCTTGATGACGTGCCAGCCGAACTGTGTTTGTACAGGCTCCTTGGTGTATTCGCCTTTTTTCAGGTTAAGCAGGGCGTTGGCGAAGGGTTCAACCAGATTTTTCGGTACTGTCCAGCCCAGTGATCCGCCATGTGCTGCGGAGCCGGTATCGATAGACTTTTCAGCAAGCTTTTCGAATTTGGCCTTTTTTTCGAGCTTCGCAATGATTTCTTTAGCTTCAGCTTCGGTTTTAACCAGGATGTGGCTTACCTCGTATTCCTTGTCGCCGAGCCGGGCTTTGAGGGTGTCATATTCCTGCAGGAGTTGTGCATCGGTAATCGGGGTTTTCTTGATGCTTTCCTGTACAAATGCATTCACCAGTACGTTCTGTTTGGCTACGTCGATTTGTTCAACGACAGCGGGTGTTTTATCCAGGCCCTGTTTTACGGCAGCCTGAACGATCACTTCGCGGTTGATCAGATCGTCTCGAATGGCCTTGCGCAATTCAGGGTTGTCTGCACGACCCTGTGCCTCGGCGGCTTTCACGCTCATTTCAACGCGCTCCTGTGGAATGGACACGCCATTCACCACGGCAGCGGATTTGTCTTCGGCGAAAGCAGGATTGATCGCCAGTGCAGCCAGAATGGTCATTGCTGCCAGATTGTGAGTTTTCAACATGTAAGTCCTCATAAAATAAAAAAATCAAATTTCTTCCGGCGTATTCGCCTGTATGTTGAGGGCGTGTATTTCACGCTGCATCATTTCTCCCAGTGCGGAATATATCATGCGGTGACGCGCCGTCGTAGTCTTTCCGGTGAACTCAGTTGTGACAATTTGTAACAAATAATGACCGCCGCCGTCTCGTGCACCTGCATGCCCCGCGTGTTTATGGCTTTCGTCGACGATTTCGAGAGAAACCGGCTTGAGTGTGGCGAGGCGGGTTCGCATTGCTTCGATACGGTTCATGAGGGGAAGGTCTTTCTGAATGGCCTGACGTCGATATGAGCATAGACGCCGCCGGCAAGGTAGGGTTCTTCATTCGCCCAGGTTTGCGCCTCAGCCAGCGAAGCAAACTCGGCCACGATCAGGCTGCCGGTATACCCCGCAGTACCGGGGTCTTCGGCATCGATAGCGGGGAACGGACCCGCCAGCATCAGGCGGCCTTGTGCTTGCAGCGCTTGCAGGCGTGCTACATGGGCAGGGCGAGATGCCTGGCGTCTGGCGAGACTGTCCGGCACATCCTGGCCTGTAATTGCATAAAGCATCAATTATTTTCCTTTTTTTCGGTGATATATTTTGCCAGCCAGGCGCTTTGCGCCACGATGAAAATCAACATCAGACCGGTGAAGCCGAACAGTTTGAAATTGACCCAGGTTTCGATGGAGTAATTGTAAGCTACATACAGGTTGATAAAGCCGAGCACGGCGAAAAACAGCCCCCAACTCAGGTTCAGACGGTTCCACACGCGTACCGGCAGAGCCATTTTACTGCTTAGCGTGCTGCGTATCAGGTTCTTTTTGAACAGCAGGTTCGATCCCATCAGCGTGATGGAAAACAGCCAGTACAGCACGCTGGGTTTCCACCTGATGAAGGTGTCGTTGTGAAATATCAGGGTGGCGCCGCCGAACAGCGCGATGACGAAAAAACTTACCCAGAGCATGGTGTCCACCTTGCCTTGTCGATATTTCGACCAGATGATCTGTACGGTGGTGGCAAAAATTGAAACCAACGTAGCAAGAAATATGGCGGGTTTTATTTCTTCCCCCAGAACGATGTGGAAGGACGCAAGTATCGCTTCCGATGTTTCAGGGTATAAATTGCCGAACTTGAAAAAAACAAAGAACAGGATGACTGGAAATACATCGAACAGCAATTTCATGATTTAGCTTCTATCGAGAGCCAGAGCGGCTGAGTTAATGCAAAAGCGCAACCCGCTGGGCCTGGGCCCATCGGGGAATACATGACCGAGATGTGAACCGCAACGTGCGCAGTTTACCTCATCGCGAACCATGCCGTGACTGGTATCGCGGTGTACGGATACGTTGCTCGCCTGGAGCGGCTGCCAGAAGCTGGGCCAGCCGCTGCCCGAATCGTACTTGGCGGCAGTGTCGAACAGCGCTTGATTGCAACACACGCAGCGGTAGACGCCCGCATCATGGCAATCCCAGTATTCACCCGTGAAAGGCGGCTCTGTGCCGCATTGGCGGCACACCTTGTATTGTTCAGGGGTGAGTTCGTCGCGCCATTCGGCGTCAGTTTTTTGTAATTCCTGCATGGTTTAATTATTCATGTAGGGCGCGCGATTTATCACGCCCGTTTACGGGCAAGGGTGAGATGAATCGCACTCTTATAATACCTCACCTGCATGATCTGCCAGTCTCGATCGTTCGCCGCGCAACAGGGTGATGTGACCGCCGTGTTCCCAGCCCTTGAATCGGTCAACCACATAGGTCAGGCCGGAACTTCCCTCGGACAGATAAGGCGTGTCGATCTGCGCGATATTGCCCATGCAGACTACCTTGGTACCGGGGCCGGCGCGCGTGATCAGCGTTTTCATCTGTTTGGGGGTCAGGTTCTGAGATTCGTCTATGATAATATATTTGTTCAGAAAAGTGCGACCGCGCATGAAATTGAGCGACTTGACCTTGATGCGTGAACGGATCAGGTCTCGGGTCGCGGCCCGTCCCCAGTCTCCTGCCTCCTCGTCGGTTTTGTTCAGTACGTCCAGATTGTCTTCCAGTGCGCCCATCCACGGGGTCATTTTTTCTTCTTCGGTGCCGGGCAGGAAACCGATGTCTTCGCCGATGGGCACGGTCACGCGGGTGATGATGATTTCCGAATAGAGTTTGGATTCCAGCGTTTGCATCAGGCCCGCAGCCAGTGTCAGCAGGGTCTTGCCGGTGCCCGCCTGACCCAGCAGGGTTACAAAATCAATTTCAGGGTCGAGCAGCAGATTGAGCACGAAGTTTTGTTCGCGATTGCGGGCGACGATGCCCCACACGTTGTTTTTGCTGTGTGTGTAATCGGTCAGCGTGCGCAGCAGGGCAGTTGTGTCGTTTTGTTCCAGTACGATGGCATAAAACGGTGTGTCGTCTTCCTTGAAGACGAACTGATTGACGAATAATGCAGCGCACAGGGGCCCGCTTACCTGGTAATAGGTGTGACCGTCTTTCATCCATGACTTCATCTCGCGGCCATGGGTTTCCCAGAAGTCCACGGGCAGTTCCAGCACGCCGCCATAAAGCAGGTCGGTGTCTTCCAGCACCTTGTCGTTGAAATAGTCCTGGGCTTCCAGTCCCAGTGCACGCGCCTTGATGCGCATGTTGATGTCTTTGCTGACCAGAATTACCAAGCGTTCGGGTTGCAGGTGTTGCAGGCCGATGACCACGCCCAGAATCGCGTTGTCCGCCTTGCCGAGTTCAAGATTGTTCGGCAATTCCTGTTTGATGAAACTGGTTTGCAAATACAGGCGGCCGGTGCTGTTCTTGTGCGATTCTGATTTGAGCGAGATGCCCTCTTCGATGTTGCGCGGCGCATCGTTGACGATTTCGTCGAGGAACCGGCTGACCTGGCGTGCGTTGCGCGCCACCTCGGTCATGCCTTTTTTCTTGTTGTCCAGTTCTTCCAGTACGAACATCGGCAGGCAGATGTCGTGTTCCTCGAAACGGTACAAGCTGGTGGGATCATGCAATAACACGTTGGTGTCCAAAACAAACAACTTGGTATCGGATACCGCTTTTTTGCGTTGGCGCATGAGCTTCCTTTAGTCTAGAGTTGTAATGAAATCGAGAACTTCACGGGCATGGCCGTCGGCCTTGAGTTTGCGCCATTCCTGGCGCAGCACGCCCGTTTTGTCGATGACGAAGGTGCTGCGTTCGATGCCGCGCACCTGTTTGCCATACATGTTTTTTTCTTTCATCACGCCGAACATCTCGCAGACGGTTTCGTCTGTATCCGATAACAGTTCAAAGGGGAGCGCGAATTTTTCCTTGAAATTTTCGTGTGACTTGAGGTTGTCGCGGGAAATGCCGACCACCATGCAATTTGCTTGCTGAAATTGTTCGTACAGGTCGCGAAACTGCACGGCCTCGGTGGTGCAACCCGGCGTGTCGTCCTTGGGATAAAAGAAGATCACCAGATGTTTGCCCAGTGCGGAGGAGAGCGTAAAGCTGCCGCCGCCGGTGGCGGGAAGGGAGAATTCGTTAATCAGGTTTTCTGACATGGTTTAACTTTCAGTTTGTCTGCAAAAAAGATGACATGCGTCATTATGTCAGAAACGAAATGTTGTGTTGCAAAATTTACCAGTCAGTCATGCTGATTTGGTCAGGTGTTGTTGCAGTGGTTATACTGCCACCATTTGGAAATTGCCATAGTTTCGTCATGCGATGCCAAAGGACTCCCTATTATGAGCGATACCGATTTTATGCGTGCAGCACTGGTACTGGCAACCCTTGCCGAGCAAGCTGGCGAAGTGCCGGTGGGTGCGTTGGTGGTAAAGGACGGCGAGATCATCGGGCGGGGATATAATGCGCCTATTTCACGCCATGATCCGTCTGCCCATGCCGAGATGCTGGCCTTGCGCGACGCGGCGCAACATATCGGTAACTATCGTCTGCTAGGGTGCGAGTTATACGTGACGCTGGAGCCCTGTTTGATGTGCGCCGGCGCTATCATGCATGCGCGCATTGCGCGCGTGGTGTATGGTGCATCGGATTTAAAAACGGGTGCCTGTGGCAGCGTGCTGGACGTGTTTGGAGATTTAGCGGTTTTAAATACGCCTGACTACTCACCACTGAGCGTAGCGGTCGCAGCTTCAGATGCGGGAACCGCACGGCCTACCCCTTGCGGCTACACAACTCACCAGTCAGTACGTTTGAACCATCATGCCGAAGTTACCGGCGGGGTGCTGGCCGGGGAATGCGGGTTGATGTTGAGCAACTTTTTTGCCATGCGCCGGCAACAGAAGGCAGCAGACAGAAAGCTGAGATCGCAAGGGTCTGATAGGACAACTCAATTCTGACTATGACGATGAATCCGTCATGTCATCATTGATTCCCCGCACAACTAAGGGGGGCAAGCCCCAAGTTGTTGCGTGAAGGACAGAAGACTGAGGACAGAAGAGTGAAGATTGTGATATGCCTTGCAACCCAACAGCTTGAATTGCTGGATAACACGGGGCAGGTGCTGAACCGTTATGCGGTATCCACGGCCTTGAGGGGCGCGGGTGAGCTGTCGGGCAGTTATTGCACGCCACGCGGACGGCATGTGATACGCGCCAAGATAGGGGCGGGTTGTCCCGAGAACACCGTGTTCGTGCGTCGCCGCCCGACCGGAGAAATTTATACGCCACAGATGGGTGAGAACTTTCCGCAGCGGGACTGGATACTGACGCGCATCTTGTGGCTGTCCGGTTGCGAGGTGGGCTATAACCGGCTCGGGGTTTGCGATACCATGCGCCGCTATATATATATCCACGGCACACCCGAGACGGAGCCCGTGGGAGTGGCTCTGTCGCATGGTTGCATCCGGATGCGCAATGCAGATTTGCTTAGCCTGTTCGAGGCTGTGCCGGTGGGCACGGTTGTCGAAATCGTCGAATGATTTATCGGAAGGAGCAGCATGAGCCACATTTTTACCGTTAGTCTGGTTTGCTGGCATGATGGCGAGCCCTTGCTCAGGTCAGTTCGCGAGGCGGTATTCATACGCGAACAGGGCATCTCGCCTGAGCTGGAATGGGACGGGCAGGACGAGAGTTGTCGCCATGCACTGGTGCTAAGCTCGCAGGGTGAGGCGATCGGTTGTGGTCGCATGCTGTCGGACGGGCATATCGGGCGTATCGCCGTGCTGCCGAAATGGCGCAAGAAAAAAATCGGAACGGCCATCATGGAAGCATTGCTGAACTATGCACGCGAGCATGACTATCCTCAGGTGGATGTCGACGCGCAGACCTATGCCGTGCCTTTTTATCAGGGTTTCGATTTTGTCGAGGAGGGTGAGGTTTTTCAGGATGCTGGTTTGCCGCACATCAAAATGCGGCTAAAGCTGTAGAGGCTAAGAATTACTAACGGGCATAGTATAGATGCCGCCCCTGATGATTTA
The DNA here is from genome assembly GCA_021783855.1 of Pseudomonadota bacterium. The sequence goes on along the minus strand of JAJXTL010000081.1, from coordinate 3,895 downwards.
ATGAGGGAATATATGGTGATACTCCAGGCAGCACACGCCTGCTTTTTAACGCTATAGTTCGTTCCGTGGTACTGCTGCTATTCACGAAGGGCGGCAATCGGGCATTCAATTTTTAACAAGCTGTAAAATTTTGGCTGCCCGGAACCCGTCATTTGCCAAATATCGAACGAGACAAACCCGACTTTCAAGGTGGTATCGATAGACGGCTATATTGCTGACAGCGAACCATTCAATCTAATGGGAATTTATGAGTTTGAACGACTCCTGATAACCCAAGTCGGCCTGCCAGACGCCTCAAAACAACCTACCGTTCAACCTAGAAGTAAGCGGCGCGTGCGGTTTTATTGCGTAGCGCCATCCTGAGCGATTATTGCAGGTTAATCCATCGATATATACAGCCGATTTCCCTTTAAGCCGCATCGGCTATCTTCCTGTAAAGCTGGTATTGCGACTTGCCATTGTTTTTTGCGGCATACATTGCCTCATCTGCATGCAGCAGCAATTGTTCAAGCGGACTCTGATCAGCGGGGTACAGCGTCACGCCAATGCTGGCTGTCACCGATGCGGGTTCATTTTGAATCAGGATAGGCTGGGCGATATCCTTCAGCAGTCTGGCAAGTAATTGTGTTACATCTTCTTCACCCTCGATTTCACCCAACAGCATGACAAACTCATCCCCTCCCAGGCGCGCAACCGTATCGTCACCACGCAAAACCTTACCCAAACGTATCGCAACGACCCTCAGCACCTCATCGCCCGCCTTGTGACCCAGCGTATCATTGACCTTTTTAAAGCCATCCAGATCGAGGAAGCACACTGCCAACTGTTTCCCTGAGCGTACGCTGCGGGTCATTGCCAGATTAAACCGGTCCTGTAGCAACCTGCGGTTGGGCAGGCCTGTCAACGTATCATGGTTAGCCGCATCAATCAGACCGTGATGACGTTGCAATAGCTGGGAGATCGATGACAGCACCCCGACAAAATGCGTAATTTCCCCTTGTTTGTTTTTAATCGCGGACAGGGTCAGCCAGACCGCTTCCATTTCACCCTGACCGTTACGCCCGATGATTTCCCCCGCCCAGTGACCGCTTTCACCCGCCACCCTTAAAATTTCGCCTCTCTTCTCCTGACTGAACAGATTCGGCATGACCTCCCCGACGCTCATCCCGACAAGGTCGTCATGGGCACGCTGCATATCGATACAGAACGCGGGATTCGTATCGATGATCCGGCAATCGGGATCGGTAATAAAAATCGCCTCCAGCGTGCTTTCGATGATGTTTTTGGATAAGTGCAAACTCTCTTCTACTCTCTGGCGTTCAGCAATCTCACGCATCAACTCCAGCGTACGCGATGAAAGGCTATCGTACATATGCAACACAGTTTCAATCAGCACGCGCATCGCACCACTCATTTCTACGCTTGCTTTTGCTTTTGCGGTCTGCAGCGGCTCACCCTGCTGAATCGCAAGTACGATCTTCGCCATATGCTTGTCAGTTTCCAGTATGTGGAAAGCCAGCCAGTGAGTCAGGAAAGAGACAATTTCATCTACCACCAGCGCGCTGGACACTCGCTCCAGATCGCTCTTGAGCCGGGTAACTTCTGCCACAAAGTCATGGTGCGTTCTGAGGTGTGCCGAAAACAGGTCCTCTTCGGGCAAGAATTTTTCCCAGATCGACTCTTCTGTCTCGAAGTGATAGAGCGCGTAATCGGCCAGCTCGTCGAATACACGATTCAGTTCCGCCGTATCGACGCCTGCGGCCAGATGACTGACAAGATTATTCAGCAGATCGACCAGCTTGCGGTGCTGCTCATCGATCACCGGCAATCCGGTGTCGAAATTGGTATTCCAGGGGAAAATAACGGTCTGGGTAATCATGGATACAGAAAAATGTGGAAAATTTACACTTGTTTGATGAATACATTTACTCAGGCGGTAAGACCTAAGGAAACTACGAATAATTCACCGCGCAGCAAAGTCCGGCGCGAAGTTTTGGGTTTTTGTAAACTTCATCGCGGCTTACGATGGTCAGCTTTCTTGCTGCCAATTTAACACCTCGACTGACTGCATAGGCACAGAACTGTAATTCACACCTCGAAAATTATTGCCATAAAGCAGTCAGTGGCGCTTTCTATGCTCAAATTGGCTGTCAGAACCAAGCATCGTTACGCGTACGAAGTGCAACGCCAAAACCTCTCACTTAGAAATTGACTCCTTACTCCGACAGGCTTTATTCCTCGTTATCACCAGTGGACAATAACTCGCAAATTCGCTATGCCCGTTTTACTCATCACAAAGCACCCCGCTTCGCTTTCCTCCTGCAAGCAGGGAAGGAGCGAAGGAATCGCTGCGCGAGTTTTACATTAAAGGACGCCTAAGCGATTGCCACCCTTTCCTGCGCAGAAAAGGGTGGCCGATTAGTGTTATGGCAGTGAGTAGGGCAGCGCCGAAAAGCTCAGCAACGGACCCTGTAACGAACTCAGATGCACCTCATGCGCATCACGGCTTGCGATTTGCACCACAGCCAGCACGTCGTATCCGCCGCCGGGAGCGGGGGCGGCATTGGCGATCATGCCGCTGGCCTGGCCTTGCATATCCTCGCTGTACAATTCATCACCGGGCTGCGGCGCCGCGGCGCTTTCCACTTGTGCCAGATACATCCTGCGTTTGAGTTTGCCCAGATAGTGCATACGCGCGACGATTTCCTGTCCGGGATAACAGCCCTTCTTGAAGTTGATCCCGCCTGTCAGGTCGAAATTTACCATTTGCGGCACGAATTGTTCCTGCGTTCGCGGCAGGATGACGGGTATGCCTGCGCGGATGTTGAGCCAGTCCCAGCATGAACTGCCGACCGGCATCGCCCGGATGCTGAGCGTTTGCCAGAGTGTCTGCGCCTGCGCTGGTGCGGTGCATAACAGAAAGCGCGATTCGCCCAGCCGGATCACCGTCAGACCCTCTGCATGGCCTGCGCCCATTGGCGGCAGTTCGTTGCAGGTTTCCGGCAAGAGTGCATGTGCCTGTTCGCCGGATATCCCCAGCGCAACGACATCATCGCCGGTGATTTTTACCTTTGCGCGCATCACATACATGGACAGCTTGTTGCGCATTGCATCACGCAACGTGCCGGGCAGCTGCATCAAAAAATCTTCCCCGTCTCGCCAGATCAGGAATGTCGCCAGCATGCGTCCTTTTGCGGTATTTAAACTGGAGTACTGTGCGTGCGCGGCGGTGACCTCCTTGATGTCGTTGCTCAGCAGGTTTTGCAAAAAGCTCTGTGCATCCTCGCCTGATACGCGCAGTGTTGAAAATTGGCCAAGGTCGCACAACACGGTACGCTGTGCGGTGGCGGCCAGTTCTGCTGTGGCATCGCCAAAATGCTGAACGGTGCCGTCTTCGATGATTGCGCCTTGCGCGGTGAGAAATGCTTGCCAGTCTGCTTGCATGGTGTAAGGGATATTAGTGTGGAAAGTGCGAATAATAAAGCTTGCAGAGGTTTGAGTACATCTGTTTAAGTCCATCGCAGCCGGATGGCGGCAAGCCGGTTTGCCGGTGCATCAGAAATATTTGAGTGAGGCGGGCGGCGGGAATTGGCTGTCATGGCGATATTCCGCTAAACTCGCAGCATGAAACGCCTTGTTGCCTACCTGTTGTTCGCCCTGCTTACCGCCTGTGACGGTCAGCTTTGGAATAATCCCTATCCGGCATCGGACGCAGGCCGCTCGATACTCTATACCGCATTCACCGAACGGCCCAAGCATCTCGATCCGGCGCAGGCATACAGCGAGAACGAGTACGAGTTTCTCGCCAATATTTATGCGCCGCCCCTGCAATATCACTATTTCAAACGGCCCTATCAACTGGTGCCGCTGGCAGCCAGCGAGATGCCCGGAGTCA
>JAJXTL010000080.1 GCA_021783855.1 Pseudomonadota bacterium | reverse complement strand
CGTGTTGCCCAGCGGGCATGATTTTTTGCTCGAAGGGCAGGATACTTTGCTGGAGGCGGCCATGCGGGCCGGCATACCGCTCAATTATGGATGCAGCGGCGGCAATTGCGGTCTCTGTAAGGCCAGAGTCGTTTCGGGTCAGGTCAAAAAAACGCGTCATCACGATTTCGTTATTTCCGAAGCGGATAAGAGTCAGGGCTTTGTTTTATTATGCAGCAATACTGCGGTCAGCGATGTCGTAATCGAAGCCGTCGTTGCAGGTAGCGTGCAGGATATTCCTTTCCAGCAAATAACCGCTACGGTCAAAACCATCGATGCGCTCGCGCAGGACATGCTGTTGCTGCACGTGCAGACACCGCGCAGCCAGCGTTTACGTTTTCTCGCAGGGCAGAGCGTGACCCTGCGGGTTGGAGAGTCCTTCGTTGCCGATCTGCCTATTGCCAGCTGTCCCTGCGATGATCGCAACGTGCTGTTTCATGTGCGCCGCCAGCATGGCAATCTGTTCTCGGATTATGTTTTTGACCGTCTCAAGGTGCACGAATCGGTTGAGCTGGAAGGGCCGCAAGGCGAATTCATTCTGCATGAAAAGTCGCCGCGCGCGTTGTATTTCTTTGCATTCGACGGCGGGTTTGCACCGATAAAAAGCCTGATCGAACATGCCATGTCTTTGAATGTGGAGAATATTCATTTGCACTGGATAGGCTCAACTCAGGAAAATATTTATATGCCGAACGTGGTGCGCGCCTGGGCCGATGCGCTGGATAATTTTCACTATCTGGAGCATATCGCCGGTTTCGATTTACGTGCTGCAACGGGTAACCGAGAAGCGCACTTGCAGCAGCAGTTGGGAAAAATAGTCGACAGTGATGACGGTTTGATTGAAGGCGATATCTATCTTGCCGGGCCGGAGTCTGCGTTGCTTATTGCAGAGCAGTTTTTTTTAGGTCTGGGGTTGCCCAAGACGCGAGTTTCTGTGAACGTAGTCAAATAACTTAAGTAAACGCTGATTTATTGTCATTTCGAGCAAAGCGGGAAATCTGACGACTTGATTTATAAAGATTCCTCACGGAGTTTATCCCGAGTAAAAGCAAGAGATTCGGAATGACAAAGGAGAATAAATCAGTGCTACCTTAAATAACCTCAAGGGAGAAGAAAATGGATAAAGCAGTGTGTGCTCAGCGTGCACCTTACGTGCTGGAGCTGGAAGCCGGTGAGTATTGGTGGTGTTCCTGTGGAAAATCAAAAACTCAGCCATTCTGCGACGGGGCTCACAGCGGCAGCCAATTTGTCCCTGAAAAATTCACTTTGGCGGAAAAAACCAAGGTCTGGCTATGCGGTTGCAAGGCGACATTGAAAAAACCTTTTTGCGATGGTGCACACAACAAGCTGGAAGACTAGCGCGTTTCATTGCTTTGAGCAGGCTTTAAATATTTTCTGCAATTCAACCATGGGAGGCATGATGAACTTTAAAAGTATGTTGCTATCAGTACTGCTGGTATCGGTCACAATGGGTGCACAGGCGGCAGATGCGTTGCTGAAACCTTTTGTGCTGGCCTCGAAGGGTGCAGGGACAGTAGCTGAAAAGTCTGTCCAGGTAAAGGCGGCACTGACGGGCGGCGGTTTTACGGTGGTCGGTGAATATGCACCTTATGCCGGCGCTGACATCATCATCGTCACCAACGACGAATTGAAGAAAAATGCCGCAGCCTCGGAAAATGGCGGGTATGGCGCGGTGCAGCGTGTTGCAATCACCGAAGTCGGCAAAGAGGTGCAGGTCAGTTATACCAATCCTGTGTATATGGCCAATGTTTACCGTATGGAAGGGGATTTGAGCGGTGTGGCAGCACATCTGGCGAGCGTGTTGGGCAAAGTCGAAGAGTTCGGTGCGGTGACGGGTATGACGGCGAAGCAGGCACGCAAATATCATTACATGTTCGGCATGGAATATTTTACTGACCCCAGCCTGCTGGCAGAATATGGCAGCTATGAAGAAGCTGTGCAAGCGGTCGATGCGAAGTTGTCAAACAACAAGAACGGTGTCTCCAAAGTGTATCGCGTCGATATTCCCGGCAAGAAGGAGAGTGTGTTCGGCGTGGCGATGAAAGGCAGCGGCGATAACAAATACATGGACGATCATTTCATCATGAACGAGATCGATTTTCGCGACCTCAAAGCAACTGCGCACCTTCCCTATGAGGTGCTGGTGTCAGGCGACAAGGTGTATGCGTTGTACGCCCGTTTTCGTATCGCGATCGATTTCCCGGACTTGAGCATGATGGGTAAGAACAGCTTCATGAACATCATGAAGTCGCCGGACGCAATCCGTAACGCATTGCAGAAAACGGTTCAGAAATAGTTTTAAGACAGGTAAGAGAGGATTTGTTATGGGCGCACAATTAGTCGAAGCAGTTAAAGCGGGCAATGTTGCCGAAGTAAAGCGGATGTTGCTTGCCGGAGCCGATGTCAATTCACGCGACGAGGAGGGGTCGACGTTGTTGATGCTGGCAGCGTCCGTCGGCAATCTCGGCATGGTCGCGGCGCTCATCGAGTCCGGTGCGGATGTCAATTTACAGGATGAACGCGGATGGTCGGCACTCAGCCGTTCCGTCTTCAATGCAGAACAAAATCGCGGTTTTGCAGATGTCGCACAGGCGCTGATTGACGCCGGGGCGAACATCGAAGCGGCGATCAGCTATGGTGTGCGCCCGTTGATGCTGGCGGCGGGTTATGGTGAGACGGCGGTGGTTGAAGTGCTGCTGAAGGCCGGCGCCGACGTGCTGGCGAAAAATGAAGGCGGTTTCACTGCGCTGATGATGGTCAAGCAGAAGCATTATGTGGATGTCGTCAACCTGTTGCATGAGGCCGAACAGATTTCCGGTCTCGGGGAGGGTAGCTGTGAGAGCAAAAATGCGCCGGGTTCCAATGTCATCACTTTTTTGAAACGGCCCAGCGCTTAATTTAACGCGTATTTAAACAGGAATCCAATGCCTTATTTTATTTATCAGATTACCGAGCAGCCGATCAAACTGCTGAAAAATCTCGAACAGCATGAAACCTATCGCGAGGCTTCAGCCAGAGTCAAGCAGTTGCGCGTCGAATTGCCTGAGAATTCGGCTGCGGTCATCAAGATGATACATGCGGAAAGCGAGTTACAGGCGGAAGACTTGCTCAACGAAGTGCGCGTTGCCGCGCCCGGTCCGGATGACGAGTAAATTACATGGATGAGTCTGCCTTCCGCCAGCGGTTGGCAGGGTTACATGGACGCGCCTGTCCGTTTGCAAAAAGCATCTTGACCCGTTGCGCGGGTTGCGCGATCTCCGAAAAGCGCAACATAGCCGAGCGTGAACTGGTGACCTGTAGCAGCGCTGAAGAGCATGAACGCTGTCTTGTGTTGCGAGACTTGTTGCGACACAATTTCAATTTTGCACTGGGTAAAGTGCATATTGACGGGCCGTTGCCGCATGCACAGGAGATGCGCATGCAATGTGGCGGTTTGAAAGGTCTGCAACGGGTGATGGATGACGGCGACGAGGTGCGGGATGTCGCAGGCTTGTTGAGGCAGGCACAGCAGAGGTTTGGCGAATTGGCCGATTTTCCTTATTCGGAAATCGTTCGTCTGGCTAATATCCATTTCAAACCCCGATAATCAACTAACAGTCGCAAAGGAAACTATGTCAGAGCAACCTACAGAAATAAAATTGCATCAAACGTCCCGCATGCTCGAAATCACATTCAGCGACGATGCGTGTTTTCAGTTGCCTTACGAATTGTTGCGGGTGTATTCTCCCTCGGCTGATGTCAGCGGACACGGCCCGGGGCAGGAGGTGCTGCAAGTCGGCAAAAAGAATGTCGGGGTGAGTAGTGTATTGCCGGCCGGCAGTTATGCGATGCAAATCAATTTTGATGACGGTCATGAAACAGGACTTTACACCTGGGAATATCTGTACAAACTGGGGAAAAACCAGGCTTTGTTGTGGCAGGATTATCTTGACCGACTGGAGGCAGCGGGAGGCAGCCGAGAGTCGCTTCGTTGAGCGAAAATACCCGACAAATTAAGTCGACTTAATTTATAATCCTAAACTGAACTATTTATCTGAATCCGGGAGCAAGTATGAGTTTTAATGAAACCGAAGTGCAAGGCGCGTTGAAGAATTTGATCGATCCCAATACTAAAAAAGATTTTGTCAGCGGAAAATCTGTAAAAAACATCAAGGTCGCAGGTGCTGATGTTTCTCTCGATATTCTCCTGGGCTATCCTGCCAGAAGCGTGTGGAGCGAGATCCAGGCGATGGTCGAGTCGCATCTCAAGTCCGTTTTGCCGGGTATAGGGAAGATCAGCGTCAACGTGTCGAGCAAGGTGGTGCCGCATGCGGTGCAGCGCGGTGTGAAGCTGGTCGAAGGCGTGAAAAATATCATCGCCGTGGCCAGTGGCAAGGGCGGGGTAGGTAAGAGCACTACGGCTGTCAATCTGGCGCTGGCGCTGGCAGCCGAAGGCGCGCGAGTAGGGGTGCTGGATGCCGATATATACGGCCCGTCGCAGCCTACCATGCTGGGTATCACCGGACAGCCTGAGTCCGCCGATGGCAAGAGCCTGATGCCGATGATGAGCCACGGTCTGCAAGCCATGTCCATCGGTTTTCTGATCGATGCCGATACGCCGATGATCTGGCGCGGCCCGATGGTGACGCAGGCACTGGATCAGCTGCTGCATCAGACCAAATGGGATAATCTTGACTATCTGGTAGTGGATTTGCCGCCCGGCACGGGCGACATCCAGTTATCGTTAGCGCAAAACGTGCCGGTGACGGGCGCTGTGATCGTGACCACGCCGCAGGATATCGCGCTGCTGGATGCTCGCAAAGGCCTCAAGATGTTCGAGAAGGTCGGTATCAAGATCGTCGGTATCGTTGAAAATATGAGCACGCATATCTGTACCCAGTGCGGCCATGAAGAGCATATCTTCGGCGCGGGTGGCGGTGAAAAAATGTGTGCCGATTATGACACCGAGTTTTTGGGTGGACTGCCGCTGGATATACGCATACGCGAACAGGCCGACTCCGGCACGCCAACCGTGGTGGCCGACCCGGAAGGCAATATCGCCCGTGTTTACAAACAGATTGCACGTCGCATCGCAGTCAAGGTGGCGGATATGGCGCAGGATCACAGTGCGGTATTCCCGAAGATCGTCGTTCAGAGCACCTGATTTTTTCAGCTTCAAATCAAATAGTTATTCAGCCTGTTCGTCAGACGGGTTGATTCCCGATGCGGCATCGTATCCATAAACGATAGCCGCATTTCGTGGATATGTGCTTTTCAGGCCTTATCGACACTCCTCTATTATCCCTTTCACCCTATCGGGTTATGCTAATATTCAGGCGCGCCGCCACAGTGTTACTCTCTGGGCGTATTTTTCCGCTTTTCATATAACCCATTTGTCCTAACAATATTGATTGTGAGCAACGGCAGGTAGGGGTAAGATGCACACGTTAATTAGCAGGCCTTAATATACTCGGGAGGCGTCAAGATGGAAGAAGTGTTAAACGATGGCAATCGCCGCAATTTTTTACTCAAGCTGACCACCGTGGTCGGAGGTGCCGGGGTGGCAGCGACCTGTGTGCCCTTTGTAGCCAGCATGAATCCGAGCACCGATGTGCTGGCGAAAGCCGTAACCGAAGTCGATCTGAGCGGGATTCCGCCAGGCGGGATGCATACGGTTGCCTGGCAGGGGCAGCCTGTGTTTGTTCTGCACCGCACACCGGAGGAAATCGCGGCGTCGGCTGCGACCAATGGCGTGATTGATCCGGAGCCGGATGCCAAACGCGTTATAAAACCCGAGTGGCTGGTCGTGGTGGGTGTCTGTACACACATGGGCTGCGTGCCGAACAAGGAAGGTCCGGGCTGGATATGCCACTGTCACGGCAGTCAGTATGACGATAGCGGTCGCGTGGTTCGCGGTCCCGCACCGAAGAATCTTGCGGTGCCGCCGTATCACTTTTTGTCGGAAAACAAATTAGTCATAGGCAAGGCATAGGAGACGAGCATGGCAAATAACATCATGACCTGGATAGACAAACGTTTTCCGCTTACCAGCTTCGTCAAGCATGAGCTGACGGGTTATCCGACTCCGCGCAATCTCAGCTATTGGTGGAACTTCGGTTTTCTGGCCGGAATTATATTGATGTTGCAAGTCGCTACCGGGATTTTTCTGGCAATGCATTACAAGGCCGACGTTGCGCTGTCTTTTGATTCCATTCAGCACATCATGCGCGACGTGAATTACGGATGGCTGTTGCGTTATATGCATGCGACCGGTGCGTCCGCCTTTTTCTTCGTGATCTTCGTACACATGGCGCGCACCTTGTATTATGGTTCTTACCGTGCACCGCGCGAATTGCTGTGGTGGACCGGGCAGGGGCTGCTGTTGATGTTGATGGCTACCGCATTCATGGGCTATCTGTTGCCCTGGGGGCAGATGTCATTCTGGGGTGCGACGGTCATCACCAATTTGTTTCGTGTGACTCCATTTTTCGGCGAACAGGTTGTCATGTGGTTGCGCGGCGATTTCACGGTGGGCGATGCCACGCTGACGCGATTCTTCTCCTTGCACTACCTGTTTCCGTTTCTCATCATCGGCGGGGTAATTGTGCATCTGGTGGCGCTGCACAGCGTCAAAAGCAGTAACCCGAGCGGCATCGATCTGGCTGACAAAGACAACATTCCGTTTCATCCCTATTTCACCATCAAGGACCTGTACGGTCTGGGCGTGTTTCTGATGGTGTACAGCGTGTTCGTGTTCTTCATGCCCGACAGTCTGATCGAACCTGCCAATAATATCCCGGCCAACCCGATGATGACGCCTAATCATATCGTTCCTGAATGGTATTTCTTGCCGTTCTATGCGATTTTGCGCTCAGTGCCTAACATGGTGGGCGGTGTGTTGGCGATGGGTTTGTCCGTGATGATGTTCGCCTTCATGCCGTTTCTGGATCGCTCGCGTATTCCGGGCGGCGCACATTACCGGCCGATCTATCGCTTGCAGTATTATCTGTTTCTGATTGATATGCTGGTGTTGGGATATGTAGGCTATATGCCGCCGACCGGTTCGACCATCGTGATCGTCGGACAGGTTGCAACCTTCTGTTACTTTGCTTCTTTTTTTGTTGTTCCGTTCGTATCCAAAGCCGAGGAACGCTGGCTGATCAAGCGAGGTTTGCCTGCCGATATAGTGGCGCTGATGGAGAGGGAAAAAATTGATTTGGACAAGCGTGAAAGCGAAAATCTGCGTCGCAAGGGAGATAAGTGATGAGCAAATTGCTAAAGGTTGTATTGCTGGGCTGCCTCAGTATGCAAGCGGCATGGGCGAGCGAGGCAAAGCTTGACAAGATGAGCGTAGCGACTGATAAGGCTTCCCTGGTACGCGGTGCGGAAGATTTGATGAATGATTGCCACAGTTGCCACAGTCTGAAATACATCAATTATCGTGATCTGCTCAGTCTTGGGGTTGATAAACAGAAAGTGGATGGTTGGCGGGGAGATGCACCGCTGGACTCACCCCTGATGTCGCAAATGTCAGAGGCAGATGATATGGCGACCTTCGCTAAAGTACCGCCCGATCTGAGTTTGATGGCTCGTGCGCGCGATGGGGGCTCCAACTATCTGTATTCGTACCTGATAGGCTATTACGTTGGCCCTGATGGCGTTACGGGAAATCATATTTTCCCCGAAACCAAGATGCCGGATCCGTTGGGTATCAGTGGCGCGACTGATGCTGCGCAGCGTAGCGGCATGCAGGATACTGCGAAAAGTATCGTGTCCTTTCTTTCGTGGGCATCTGATCCCCACCAGGCGGATCGTATCCGGCTCGGTTACTATGTGATGGGGTATCTGATGGTGCTGACGACATTGTTTTATTTCCTCAAGAAGCAGATCTGGTCGAGGTTAAAATAACCCGAGCCATGAAAATGCAATGGCACAGCCATGAAGGTCTGATGAGGGGTGCTCGCTTTTAACCCGCAAAACTGCAGACAACCCGAAGACTGATTGATCGAGCCAGGCTCGTCATTCAGCGCTTCGGGTTTTTTTTGGATGCTGATTCCAAATCAGCTGCTCTGTCGTTCAAAGAAGTCAGGTTGACACACTGCTGCAACCTGCGGAGAATATTCTTTTCCGATTTCATGTGCACTCATCCAGAAAGGTGAATATGAACAACAGATCAAACCGGCAGCGCGCAGGCATGAGCACAGAAGAATTCGGTAGATCCCTTACCAACCATTTGATTTATTCCAGCAGCAAAAATCTCCCCAATGCGACTACGCGCGACTGGTTTCAGACCACGGCACATGTGGTGCGCGACCGTTTGGTCGAACGCTGGATGGAAACCATGCAGCGCTATTACGAGCAGGATGCCAAACGCATTTATTACCTGTCGCTGGAGTTTTTGGTGGGACGCACGCTGAGCAACGCAATGCTCAATCTGGAAGTCAACGAGCAATTAAAAGCGGCGCTGTATGAGTTGGGGCAGGAGTATGAGAAGGTTGCCGAGATTGAGTCGGATGCTGCGTTGGGCAACGGCGGACTGGGACGTCTGGCTGCCTGTTTTCTGGATTCCATGGCGACGCTCGATCTGCCTTGCTATGGTTACGGCATCCGTTATGAATACGGTATGTTCCGCCAGAGCATCGAAAATGGCGCACAGGTCGAACACCCCGACAACTGGCTGCGTTACGGAAATCCCTGGGAGTTCCCTCGTCCCGAGCTATTGTATCCAGTGAAGTTCCATGGTCATGTAATTGAATATAAAAATGAAAATGGATCGACTCATCATCATTGGGTGGAGACTGAGGACGTGATGGCGATGGCTTACGACACGCCGGTGCCGGGCTTTGGCGGCAAGACGGTAAACAATATGCGCTTGTGGTCCGCCAAGTCGTCACGTGATTTCGATTTGCGCTATTTCAATCAGGGCAATTATATTCAGGCGGTTGCCGACAAGAACGATTCTGAGAATCTTTCCAAGGTGCTGTATCCTGACGATAGCACCGAAGTCGGACGCGAGTTGCGGCTTAAACAGCAATACTTTTTTGTCAGCGCCTCCTTGCAGGACATGTTGCATCGCTACAAGAAGAATGCCGATGGCTGGGGTCAGTTGCCGGACAAGATTGCGGTACAACTGAATGACACGCACCCGTCCATTGCCGTGGCCGAGATGATGCGTCTGCTGGTGGATATACACAAACTTAGTTGGGACGATGCATGGGGTCTTACCACGCGTATCTTTTCATACACCAATCATACGTTGATGCCGGAAGCGCTGGAGACCTGGCCGGTTGCGATGTTCGAGACCCTGCTGCCGCGTCATTTGCAGATCATTTATGAGATCAATCATCGCTTTTTGCAACAGGTGATGCATCATTTCCCCGGGGACGGAGAGTTGCTGCGTCGTTTGTCCATCATCGACGAGAACGGCGGACGTCGCGTGCGCATGTCGCATCTGGCGATCGTCGGCAGTCACGCGGTGAACGGCGTGGCAGCCCTGCATACCGAACTGATGAAGCGCACCATTTTTGCCGATTTCGAGCGCATCTCGCCCGGCAAGATCGTCAACATGACCAATGGCATCACCCCGCGCCGCTGGCTGAATCAGGCTAATCCGGCTCTGGCTGCGCTGATCAGCGCACGTATTGGTCACGGCTGGGTGACGGATCTGGATGAGTTGCAAAAGTTGCGTGTGTTAGCCGACGACCGTGAATTCCGGACGCAATTTCATGCGGTCAAACAGGCCAATAAAGTCCGCCTCGCAGCGTTGATACGGGATCAGCTGGGTGTCGAGGTCAATACCGATTCGCTGTTTGACATTCAGATCAAGCGCATCCATGAATATAAGCGCCAGTTGCTCAATGTGCTGCATGTGATCACCCTGTATAACCGCATCATTGCCGGCACGCATGCTGACAGTGTGCCGCGTAGCGTGATTATCGCCGGCAAGTCGGCACCGGGCTATGCGATGGCCAAGAACATCATCCGGTTGATCAATGATGTGGCGGATATCATCAATAACGATTTGCGGGTAGGCGACAGGCTCAAGCTGGTGTTTATCCCGAATTACGATGTCTCCAACGCCGAGCGTATCGTACCTGCCGCCGATTTGTCCGAGCAAATATCGACCGCAGGCACTGAGGCCTCCGGTACGGGAAATATGAAGTTGTCGCTCAATGGTGCGCTCACCATCGGTACGCTGGACGGTGCGAACGTAGAGATACGCGAAGAAGTGGGGGCTGAGAATTTTTTTCTGTTTGGATTGACTGCCGAAGGTGTCGAGGAGCAGCGCCGTCAGGGTTATGATCCTTTGTACTACTATCATGGCAATGACGAGTTGAAACAGACGCTGGATATGATCTCAAACGGCTATTTCTGTCCCGATGAGCCGGCACGCTATCAGGGGATCACCGATATGCTGCTGCATGGCGGTGATCATTATTTGTTGCTGGCCGATTACGCATCCTACATTTCCTGTCAGGATACGGTGAGCGACTTGTATCGCGACAAGGAGGAATGGCTGCGGCGCGCCATTCTGAATGTGGCCGGAATGGGAAAGTTTTCGAGCGATCGCACGATACGGGAATATGCAGAACGCATCTGGCATGTGGCGCCCATCGTTTCGCAGGACTAACGGGCTCGGTGCACGCCCATGATGATGAAAACGATCTAGCAGACTGTCGGACTTCAATTTATATTTTATGCAACCTATTGATTTTTAACAATTAAATATTTGCTTAATTTATACGAACATTAATGGAATCAATGAGTTACAAGACAAGTCCGACAGGCTCTTAGCAGGGATATTGGTCTGCGGGCAAGCTGTTTTTGGTGAGGGGGATAAATTAGTGTTTCCTTATTTTTATGTAGTATGTAGAATACAGCATAATGACATCGTCAGTATTTTGGGTAGTGATTCAAGTTTTTTCGCGGTGTCTGATGCTGGGTGGTGTGTGTAATTTCGATGTTTTATTAACTTGAGGAAAATAACATGAGAACGATCTTTACTGGTTTGGCTGTGGCGGGTTTATTGCTTGCAGGTAATGTTATGGCGGTCGACATGCCGGCAGATGGAAAAGCCAAGTGTGGCGCATGTCATGCCATTGACACAAAAAAAATAGGTCCGGCCTGGAAAGATGTGGCGGCCAAGTATAAAGGCCAGCCCGATGCCGAAAAGACACTGATCGCCAACATCACCAAAGGCGGCCAGTTTGGCTGGAAAATGAGCAACATGCCTCCAAAAGGCATGGGCGCCAGCGATGCGCAAATTGCATCTCTGGCAAAATTCATCTTAACCTTGCAGTAACGCATTGTAGAAGCAGAAAAGAACCGACGAAAGTCGGTTTTTTTTCGACTGGTGCGCCATGAATCTCCTCGCGTTTGGCAATTGAATACAGGGTGCGGGTTGTTGATGCACGGAATTACGTTATTTTTTTCCTTCTGTTTGCAAATTAACTTTATTATTTTGCCGATATATTTACAGTTAATAGATTTTTGCCTATGCCGCTGTTTTGGCAGGCAATTCCAATTTAACCCGTTAAGGAGAATATGATGAGCTCAATCAGTGGTCTGTCGGCATCAAACAATCTGGCTTTTTTGCAACCAGCGGGCAGTGCAACTCAACGTGTGGGCGGTGATTCCGACGGCGATGGCGGCAGGCACGCAGCGGCTGGCGCCGGAAAATCGAATTTCATGAGTGCGATTGCTCAGGCGCTGGGTCAAAGCCTGCCCGGCAGTTCAGGCACAAGTTCCTCCACCTCCAGTACGGCATCGGCAGCAACCAGCTCAACCCAGACACCGCAGGCAGCGTTGCAAGGTTTTTTGCAGAATCTGTTTTCATCGTTGGGCCAGGCAAGCGGGAATAGCCATACAGATGACAATAAAGGTAATCAATCTGTTTCGGGTGTCGGAGGCCAGTCAGGCGGTCAGGGCTCCAATATGGCGGCCAGCCTGCAGAGTCTGCTGCAACAATTGTCCGCAAACAATGCGACAAGCAGTACAGCCAGCACTAGCTCAAGCTCAAGCTCAAGCAGTTCATCCGGCAGCAGTGATTCATTAAGTAATCTGAACGCCAGTTTTCAGAATCTGATGAGCTCGATCAATGCTTCTCAGGGTCAGACAGTAGCGGCGACTGCGCCGACCTTGCAAACTTTCCTGCAAAACCTGATGCAAAACATAGGCAGCGGCCAGAATATCAGCGGCGCAATGGTCAGCACGCAGGCATGATTGAATGGTTTCACCCAACAAAAAAGCACGCCGAGGCGTGCTTTTTTGTTGCTTAACAACTGCGTCAGCTGTTTATGCTTTGTTGCCGCGATTGCCATTAAAGCTTGAGCGGTTTCCGCCGAAAGCTGGACGATCTGAACCTTCGCGACGCGGAGCGCCATTACCGCCGAAGGCAGGACGATCGGCACGTGGCGCCGAGCTGCGAGGAGCATTGCCGAAGCTGCGTTCCTGGCTGCGTGGTTGTTGAGCCTGACCGCCGAAACCGGTTCCTTCGCTGCGAGCAGCATGACGGCTATCCGGTGCGCTGTGATGGAAACCTGTTCCGCGAGCCTGTCCTGAGCCTGTCGAAGGATTGCCGTTGCCGGCGAATGCCGAACTGCGATTGCCGCCTCCGAAACCACCACCGTTACCACGGTTGCCGGCATATCCGCCACCGCCGTTACCTCCACCATTGCCGCCGCCGAAACCGCCGCCATTGCCACGGCTAGGACCGCCGCGTGGACGATCGGAAGATGGGCCGCCGGTACGCAGTTTGTACTTGGGCTCCAGA
>JAJXTL010000281.1 GCA_021783855.1 Pseudomonadota bacterium | reverse complement strand
CCCGTGCCGCACTCATCCAGCGACAGCTCGATCCCCAGGGCCTTCAACTCGCCCAACACGGCAATGCCCTCCTCCGGATTTTCCATAATCACGTTCTCGGTGACTTCCAGGCCGAGCCAGTGTGGGCTCACCCCGGTTTCTTTCAGTATCTGAACAAAATTCTGCACCAGATGTTTCTGACGGAATTGCCGTGGCGACAGGTTGACCACCATACGCGGTAAGGATATGCCGAGCTCGCGCCACAATTTGAGTTGGTAACAAGCCTGTTTGAGCACCCAGTCACCAAGCGGAACAATCACCCCCGAGTCTTCTGCGATGGGAATAAACCGCGCCGGAGAGATCAATCCCAGTTCGGGATGATTCCAGCGCACCAGCGCTTCGGTCGCAATGATTTTTCCATCAGCAATATTCACCAGCGGCTGGTAATGCAGCATCAACTCGTTGTGATCGATGGCCTGGCGCAGACTGCTTTCCAGCAGCAGTCGTTCAGCTGCTGCCGTGTTCATTGCCTGTGCGAAGAACTGGTAATTACTACGCCCTGCTTCTTTTGCATGATACATGGCGGTATCGCTGTTCTTGAGCAGGGTTTCGACATCCTCTCCATCCTGCGGATAAATCGCAATACCCAGGCTGGCGCCCGTGTGTAAATCTTGTCCATTAATCACAAAGGGTGTCGACAGGGTGGTGAGTATTTTTTGCGCCACCACAGCGGAATCCTCGGCAGCGCTCAGGCTTGCCAGCAACACGATGAATTCATCGCCGCCTTGTCTGCCAACGGTATCCTCGGCGCGTAGAGCTTCGGTGAGCCGTTGAGCAACCATTTGCAGTAATTGGTCGCCGACATCATGCCCGAGCGTGTCGTTAATATTCTTGAATTTATCCAGATCGATGAACATGACGGCAAATTGCGCGTCGGCACGGCGTGCCCATGCGATGGTTTGCTGGATCCTGTCCTGTACGAGACTTCGGTTGGGTAAATCTGTCAGCGCATCGTAATGCGCCAGATGGATGATTTTTTCCTCAATCGCCTTACGCTCGGTGATATCGTGCATGATGCCGATGAACATGGCCTGTCCATCCAGCTTGAACTCCGAAATGCGCAGTTCCATCGGAAAAATATCGCCATTGCTGCGTTGCGCCGTGACCTCTCGAGCAATACCTATCACCTGCGTTTCACCGGTGCGCTGGTAGCGCGCCAAGTATTCGTCATGCTCGCTACGGTAAGGATCAGGCATCAGCGTGGAGATGTTTTCGCCAATAATGTCCGCGCTGCGATAACCGAACATGCGTTCGGCAGCCGGGTTGAATAACTCAATTTTGCCGGTGGAGGAGATGCTGATGATGCCTTCATCAACGTTGTCCAACAACATGCGTACGCGGTTTTCACTGTCACGCAAACGGACATTCGCAGCGCGTGCATCACGTTCAGAGCGGACTAATTCGGTTACCAGTGGCGTAATCAACCAGCGCAGCAGCAATAACGCGACAGCGAGGATGGCGACGATCAACGGCAACAGGTAGCGCAACTGGTTCCAGACCGGCGCGTACAATTCATCGCTATCCATTTTCAGAACCAATCCCAGCCCCAAATGATCAATGGGGCTGTATGCTGCCACGACCTCCTGGCGACGATAATCGCGCGCAATAATGAAGCCTTTTTCCCCCTCCAGGGCGTGGGTCATGGGTAAAGGCACGCCTTTCGGCGATCGCTTATCCAAAGTCAGGATGCGTGGTGTTAGCGTAGTGGGGAAACAACGCATCTGATTGATGCCAGAGGATGCACACATCGCCAGTTCGGCGGTTTTGCCAGCGCTTTTCGTGGCGACGAATATATCGTTTAAGGCGGGCAGCGGTGTTTCAGTCACCACCCGCGCGACAATTTTGTCCGCCTTCAGCATATTGCCTTCGGTACGTAAAAAGAATTTTCCCTTGAACAGCAGCTCCGTGTTTCCGGTAAGGCTAAGTGGAACCGCCAACGCCGGCTGCTGCACGAATACGCCAGCACGTGCGACCTCATTCCCGTTGGTATCGGACAATGAAATTGCCGATAGCCCGGTCTGAAGGAAAGATTTTATAACCTTGTTGAGTACGGTCCGGGCAGTATCATCCCCCCGCTGCGCGATTGCCTGCTGGGCCTGGTTAATCAGCAAAGGGCGCGTTGCAACGGTTATGTTGCGTTCAAATCCGCGCTTGATTTCGGATCTTGTCAGGGCGACCTGGTTCTGTAGCGAGGTCTGAAGACTATGCCGGAGCAGGTTCTCGGCATGGCGTTGCATGATATAGAACACACTCATGCCAACCAAAATGGTGACAACAACCAGGATTGTTCCAGCCACAAAAACGATCCGTTGTTGATCAACTCTTTGTGTTTGCATGAATATCTGAATCGGCCGGGTAAAGGGGCTAGGTCATAACCAGGTTAAGCCAGGCTTGCCTGTGCCACGCGCTCTTAGACTGACATGATAACTATTTAGCAACGTATCATGGAAATGGTCTTTAAAACAACGCGCATTGGTGCAAAAGTTACCGATCTGTCGGGTATGCATTTCATATACGACGAATTGGTCAAGTCTCAGGAAATCATGCTGGTCAGTCAGCACTTTTAGTGCGCTTGGCAGCTGTTTTCGGTTTGGCCTTGGGTTTAGCCTTAGCTTTGGGTTTTGCTGCCGCTTTCTTGCGGGTGACAGGACCTTTGGCAACGCGGGCAGCCAGTAACGGGAGCGCATCTTCCAGTGTGCAGGCTTCCGGATCGGCGTCCTTGGGCAGGGTCGCATTGATTTTCCCATGTTTGACGTACCAGCCGTATTGACCGCTATGCAAGGTCACGGGTTTATCGTCTTC
>JAJXTL010000079.1 GCA_021783855.1 Pseudomonadota bacterium | reverse complement strand
TTCCGATCTTTCCTGGGATTGCGCCACACCATCAATCGCATTTTTTAGCACGCCGGAAAAGTCGACTTTGGGCGTCGCGCCCGCAGCAGCCACCGATGGCGTATTCAAGCCTGCTGCCGCTGCCGCCACCCGCATTTGCGCCAACAATCCGTCAACCGCTGATATATTGCTCATCTTGAACTCCTTCCAAATGCCAGTCGTTAGCCTCCGGTTAAATCTCCAACCAACTACCGACTTACCGACAGACGACTGGCAACTTACGACTAAATTTTACAGTAAGCACACAATACTCAAACTGACGCACAGCGCATCAGAAGAACAAGCACGGGATTTTCCCTTTATTCTTCCCTTCAACAACGCATTGGTAATGGATAATGCAATACAATCTCCCAGTGGATCAGGTATCGCTAAATCATGGCCGAACAAGTAAACACCGCAGCAGGCACACTGCTTAGCCAACTCACCCTCCAGCAAAAAATGGGACTGGGCGTTGGCGTTGCGGCGTTGATTGCGCTGATTGCCGGCGCATGGATATGGGGACAAACCCCCGATTATCGCGTACTGTACAGCAATCTGTCCGATCGCGATGGCGGCGCCATCATCGACTCCTTGCAGCAGCTCAACATCCCGTACAAATTTGCCGACGGCGGTGGCGCATTAATGGTCCCTGCCAATGAAGTCCATGAAGCGCGCCTGAAACTGGCCGGGCAAGGCCTCCCCAAAGGCGGGACGGTCGGATTTGAACTGATGGAAAACCAGAAGTTCGGCATCACGCAATTTGCCGAACAGGTCAACTATCAGCGCGCACTGGAGGGTGAATTGGCGCGTTCGGTGCAAACCATCGGTGCGGTGGCCGCCGCGCGCGTCCACCTGGCCATCCCCAAACCCAGCGTTTTCATCAAGGAACAGCAAAAACCCAGCGCTTCAGTGGTGCTGACCCTGCGCGGCGGCAGACTGCTCGATTCATCGCAGGTTTCAGCAATAGTGCATTTAATTTCAAGCAGCGTACCCGACCTGTCGGCCAAGAGTGTCACCGTCGTCGATCAGGACGGCACTTTGCTCAGTGCCATACAGGACGAAAACGGCACAGGTCTGGATGCCAATCAGGTCAAATATGTGCAGCAAATCGAACAAAACTACATCAAGCGCATTGAAGCCATCCTGACACCTTTGTACGGCTCAGAAAATGTGCGCGCGCAGGTCACGGCAAACATTGATTTTGCACGCATCGAACAGACTGCGGAAACCTATAAACCCAACCAGAGCCCGAACGAATCCAGCATACGCAGCCAGCAAAACGTCGAAACCCTGAACGGTTCCGGACTGACTGCGAGCGGCGTGCCCGGTGCATTATCCAATCAGCCCCCTGTTCCGGCCACCGCGCCGATTGTTGCCACGCCCGGCGCAATCGATCCTGCAAGCAGCGTCAAACTGGATAATCTGCATAAGGAAAATACCGTCAATTACGAACTGGATCGCACCATCAGTCACACCGTATTACCCGTTGGCATGATTAAACGCCTGTCGATAGCCGTGGTGGTCAATAACCACAAGCTGACCGACGCAAAGGGGAAAGTCAGCTTTAAACCGCTGTCCGACGCAGAAAAGACCCAGATCGACAATCTGATAAAAGATGCGGTAGGTTTTGATCCGCGTCGTGGCGACAGCCTGAACGTGCAAAATTCGGCCTTCAACGACGAAAAGGAAGCAGAAATAGAAGTGCCGCTATGGAAGCAGCCGGACATGATAGAGCTGGCAAAGCAGCTGGGTAAATATTTGATCATCACCATCGTCATGCTGATTGTAGTGTTCAAGATCATCAAACCGGCTTTCCGCTCCCTGCAACCTCCCGAAAAGCTTAGCGAGGCAGAGACTGAAGCTGCGCTTGCAGCGGAGCATGGCGCAATCCATGCCGAAGCTGCACCTGAGGAGCCAACCGGAAGCTACAAACCGGTTGTTCCGGCCTATGAGCAGAATCTTCAAATCGCCAGACAGATTGCCCAGCAGGACCCAAAAATCGTGGCTAGCGTGATCAAGGAATGGGTGAACGGAAATGAATGATGGCGTACAAAACAGTGCAATCTTTCTCATGACACTGGGTGAAAACGAAGCCGCCGAGGTACTCAAATACCTGGGGCCAAAAGAGGTGCAAAAGATCAGCACGGCGATGGTATCGCTGAACAACCTGAACCGCGACCAGATATCGCAGGTGTTTCACAATTTTCTGGTTGCCGCCTCGGAAAAAACCACCATAGGCATGGACTCCAACGATTACATACGCAGCATGTTGACCAAGGCGTTAGGCGACGATAAGGCAGCCGGCTTGCTCGACCGCATCATGCACAGCAGCGATACCAGCGGCATCGAGAGTTTGAAATGGATGGATCCCGGCGCAGTGGCGGAAATGATCGGCAACGAACACCCGCAAATTATCGCGACCATACTGGTGCACCTGGAGCCCGATCAGTCAGCGGGCATCATGAAGATGTTTACCGAGCGCACCCGCAACGATGTACTGCTGCGCATTTCAACACTGGACGGCGTGCAACCGGTCGCCCTGCGCGAACTGAACGACGTGCTGGGGAAACTCCTGAGCGGGGGTACCACCGGCAAGAAGAGCCTCAAGGGTGGCGTTGCAACCGCCGCAGAAATTCTCAATTTCATGGGAAGCGCCATGGAAGCGGAAATGATGGAAAAAGTGCGCAGCTTCGATCCGGATCTGGCACAGAAGATCGAGGACAAGATGTTTGTCTTCGAAAACGTGCTGGAAGTTGATGACAGAGGCATCCAGCTGATCCTGCGCGAAGTTCAATCGGAAGCACTGATCGTGGCACTCAAGGGTGCCAGCGAAGAATTGCGCGAAAAGATATTCAAGAATATGTCTTCACGCGCAGCCGAAATGATGCGCGAGGATCTCGAATCCAAAGGCCCGGTCAAATTAAGCGAAGTCGAGGCCAACCAGAAGGAAATTCTCAAAGTCGTAAAGCGACTGTCCGATGACGGTCAGATTTCATTAGGCGGCAAGGGAGATGAGGATGCGTATGTCTGACGATACGTTTTCCAGAAGGGCGCAGAACTATAATATGGCCATTCCGAAAGAGCAGCTCACCGCCTTCCAGCGCTGGGAGTTGGCTTCATTCGACCCCGTCCCTGTGCAAGTGCCGGTTGAATTATCACCTGCCGCACAAATATCGGCCGCCAGAGTTGCCGAATCCGAATTGCAGATTGCGCGGCAACAAGCGCATGACGAAGGACACGCCGCCGGACACCAGGCGGGATATGCTGCCGGTATGCAACAGGCGCAACGCGAAACGGCACAACTGCAGACGCTGATGCAAAATCTGCAAGTCGCGCTCAATCAGAAGGACGAACAACTCGCGCAATCCTTGCTGGATTTATCGATGGAAATGGCACGCAAGATGGCAATCGAGGCATTGCAGATCAAACCCGAGATCATCCTGAAAGTGATCAGCACTGCCATCAGCAGCCTGCCGCATTTCAACCATAACGCGCATCTGGTTCTGCACCCTTCCGATGCAGAACTGGTGCGCAAGCAAATGGGCGAACAACTGGTGCATGCCGGATGGAAAATATTTACCGACGAAAAAATCGAACCCGGCGGCTGCCGTGTGGAAACAGCCCACAGCAATATTGACGCAACCAACACCGCACGCTGGCAATCCATCGTGGAATCTATCGGGCAGGACAAATCATGGCTGATGACCTAGAGCTGACGATGCGGAACGAACCGTACCCCGACCCCGCCCAGGCTGTTCAACCCAGCGGCGAACACAGCCTGCGCTGGCAGGCGTTTCTCGCAGAAGGCCGCGAATATGTTGCCGATTGCAACCCCATGCCGCCCAGCGGTCATCTGACCAAAGTAACCGGCCTGATCATGGAGGCCGTCGGCCTGCAACTGCCGGTAGGCAGCACTTGCGAAATCCGTCTGCCGAACAACACAATCGAAGCGGAAGTAGTGGGCTTTTCCGGCGAAAAACTCTTTTTGATGCCGGAAAATGATGTACATGGTCTGGTGCCGGGCGCACGCGTCATGCGCACCGAACAACCTCATCTGCTGACGCTAGCAGGCAAACGCCGACCATTGCGCCGCCGTATGTCTGATAACGCCAAGCACCTGCCAGTAGGCAACATGCTGCTCGGTCGCGTGCTGGACGGCGCAGGCAGGCCGCTAGACCAGCTCGGCCCTCTGCTGGACGCCGCTTCAGCACCCTTGCAGAGTCGTCCGTTCAACCCGCTGGAGCGCGCCTCGATTGATACCCCGCTGGACGTGGGAGTACGCGCCATCAACAGCCTGCTCTCGGTCGGACGCGGTCAGCGCATGGGGCTGTTTGCCGGCAGCGGCGTGGGCAAGAGCGTGCTGCTGGGCATGATGGCGCGCTATACCAGCGCGGATGTCACGGTGGTGGGCCTGATAGGCGAACGCGGCCGCGAAGTAAAGGAATTCATCAATGACATTCTCGGCAAAGAGGGAATGGCACGCTCGGTGGTAGTTGCCACACCGGCCGACACCTCTCCGCTGATGCGCCTGCAGGGCACCGCTTATGCCACGACCATCGCCGAATATTTCCGCGATCAGGGGAAAAACGTGCTGCTGATCATGGATTCCCTGACCCGCTACGCAATGGCACAGCGCGAAATCGCCCTGGCTGTCGGCGAACCCCCGGCGACCAAGGGCTATCCGCCGTCCGTGTTCGCCAAACTGCCGCAACTTGTTGAGCGTGCCGGCAACGGCCTGGAGGGCGGAGGTTCCATCACCGCTTTTTACACCGTGCTGACCGAGGGCGACGACCAACAGGACCCGATCGCCGACAGTGCGCGCGCCATTCTGGATGGACACATCGTGCTGTCGCGTCGCCTGGTTGAGCAGGGGCATTACCCGGCCATCGACATCGAAGCATCGATCAGCCGGGTGATGTCCAGACTGGCAACGCCTGAACATGCACAGCTGGTGCAACGCTTCAAGCAGATGTATGCGCATTACCAGCGCAGCCGCGACCTGATCAATGTCGGCGCCTATATCGGCGGCAGCGACCCGATGCTGGATGAAGCGATTAAGCTTTACCCGAGAATGGAACAGTTCCTGAAGCAAGGCATGTATCAATGCGAAACCTATGAATCCAGCATCGCACAACTGGCAACCCTGTTTGAAACGACACACTAACGATTAAGCAAGATCATGACTAAACCCTTTCCCTTGCAACCTTTGTTGAATCTGGCACAGATGAAGAACGAGTCGGCCACGCGCCGACTGGGCCAGCTCAACAAACAGCAGCACGACACGCAAAGCCAGCTTGACATGTTGCAGCAATACCGCCGCGACTATCAGGCACGCATGCAGGCAGCCAGCCAGGATGGCATGGACCCTGCCTTGATGCGAAACTTTCAGGAATTTATTTACAAGCTGGATGCCGCCATCGCGCAACAGACGAGAGCCGTCGAGCAAAGCAAGTTGTCAACGCAAACGGGGCGCGGCGAATTTACCAACACACAACGCAAGCTGCAATCATTCGACACCTTGCAACAGCGCCATTTTGTAACGCAAATCAAAATCGAGACAAAACAGGAGCAACGAGATATGGACGAACACACCGGCCGCGTCACCGCCTACAAGATGCTCAGTACGGAAAATAAATAGCAGAGCAACAGTGGATAAGCATGCGCTGCATGCGCATTAAAAGGAGAAAATAATGGTTAATCAAGTGATGATTACAAGCGCCCCGCCTGCACCTCTGCAACGCAGCGATGCAGCATCCTCGTCAGCCAGGAATCCCGGCTCGCAGGATGGAAAAACAACCGATGCATTCGGTAGCGTGCTGGCAAAACAGATAGACGGGAAAACAACGGCACAAAGTACGGCTCCGACAAACAGCAATGTGACTAAAGATACCAAGGCATCTCAGACCAGTAGCGCAATGGCAAAACAGATAGATGAGAAATTAACGGCAAGCAGCACTGCTGCGGCAAACGAGACTAAAAACGCCAAGGGCAATGCATCTCAGAACAGTACCGCGCAGCCGACACAGGATACTGCCGTGACTCCCGATGCGGCGTCGATTGCCCTGACCATGCTGGGCAATCAAGGGATCAAAACTGCCTTCACCGGCAGCAAAACCAGCGATGCCGGCAAGAGTACAGATCAAGCACCGCAAGCTGCCGTACCCGATGCAACTACCAATCCCATGCTCATACCTGGCAATCCGGAAATCAAGGTTTCCACAGGTGTTGGAGTAACTCCCGCAGTCAGCACAGCGACCAGCACAGCAATTCGTGCAGCGGGTAGCGCATCAGGCCCTGCCGTCAACGATCCCACAGGGGTAAAATTTGCACAAAATACTGTACCGACCAATCCTGATGCAGCCGTAAAATTCGGTGCTGCTTCGTTAAAAATAGCGGAATCAGCGCTGCCCGCGTCACAGGCTCAATTGGCGGCTGCACAGGCCCAACTGGTTTCCGCACAACCGGTCAGCACGGCACCCGCCCAGCAGAACAATGCGGCAAATAATACCATCTCAGCGCCGCTGGGCAGCAGTGCATGGTCAACTGAATTTTCGCAAAAAATCAGCTGGATGGGCACACAGCAAAGTCAGGTTGCCGAACTGCATTTAAACCCTCCGGATCTGGGCCCCATGCATGTCGTCATCTCGGTAACTGACAATCAGGCAACGGCCCTGTTCA
Source organism: Pseudomonadota bacterium (assembly GCA_021783855.1). The sequence goes on along the minus strand of JAJXTL010000079.1, from coordinate 6,120 downwards.
CTTCACCCCATAGCGCAGTCCGTGATGCCATTGAAAATGCGCTGCCTAAACTTCGCGAGAGCATGGCCGATAACGGTATCATGTTGGGCAATGCGACCGTCAGCGATCAAACGCCGCGAGACAGCGGCGCAGGAAACTTCATGAATCATCGCGGCGGCGGCAGCCGAACAGAGCTAGCCGGCACTGCACAACCGGCACCGATAACCATGCCGCTGATGACGATAAGTCGTCACAATGGCATGGTGGACACATTCGCCTGACAGGCAGCTGAAGATACGCCTGAAAGATAATCGAAACGTAGCCCTGAGATTTGGGCGATAATTCGCCGCGATTATTTTTCCAGGCCACAATTTAAGGAATCACGATATGTCGAAGCCAGCCAAACCAGCCGCACCAGAAGAAACTGCCGAAAAACCTCCCAAGAGCAAAAAAAAGCTCATTATCATCATTGCCCTGGCAGTCCTGCTGGCTGGCGGTGGCGCCGCCGCCTTTCTTCTGTTGAAGCCCCATCCGGCGAAACATGATCTTGCAGCCGCTAGCGAAACAGCATCGACCGGCGATGAAGAGAACGCCAAACTACCGCCAAAATTTGTTGAAATCGGCACATTTACCGCCAATCTGATGCACGAAGATGCGGATCGCTATTTGCAGGTTGCCATTTCCCTCAAGATCAGCTCGCCTGAACTGGAAGAAAAAATCAAGGCGCAAACGCCGGAGATTCAAAATGCCATCAACATGCTGCTGCAAAGCAAATACCCGTCCCAGCTCTCCACCGTGGAAGGAAAGTCGCAACTGGCTAGCGAAATCAAGGAACAGGTCGAGTTTATAATGGGCCTGCGCAAATCTGCCCCGGCCATACATTCGACGCCACCTGGCGAGGAGTCACACGCGCCCGCCACGTCCGAGGCGCCCGCCAAGAAGGGCATCACGTCGGTACTTTTTACTTCTTTCATCATTCAATAAAAAATGAGCGAATTTCTCTCACAAGACGAAGTTGACTCCCTGCTCAAGGGAGTCAATGGCGAGGCAGATGATGCCAAAGAGCATCCCGAAGTCGATGCCGGAGAGGTTCGCCCATACAACATGGCGTCACAGGAACGCATCGTGCGTGGGCGCATGCCCACCATGGAAATCATCAACGAACGTTTCGCCCGTTTGTTTCGCATCGGACTGTTCAACTTCATCCGTCGCACCCCGGAGATTTCGGTAGGCCCGGTTCGGGTTTTAAAGTTCGGTGAATTCGTTCGCAATCTGGCCGTACCCACCAATCTGAATATCATTCAGGCCAAACCACTGCGCGGCAATGGGCTGTTCATCTTCGATCCGAACCTGGTATTTTTGGTAGTGGACAATATGTTTGGCGGCGACGGTCGCTTTCACACCCGGGTAGAAGGCCGGGAGTTTACCCAGACTGAACAGCGCATTATTCGTAACATGCTGGCGGTGGTTTTTGAAACCTATGCCAAGGCCTGGGAAACAGTCCAACCGCTCGAATTCGAGTTTGTGCGCTCCGAAATGAACCCGCAGTTTGCCAACATTGCAACGCCAAATGAAGTGGTGATCGTCACCAGTTTCGATATCGAACTGGGCGGAAACGGCGGCGCATTCCACATCTGCATGCCTTATTCGATGCTGGAGCCGGTCAAGGATTTGCTCTATAACAATGTGCAGGGCGAGCACATGGCAGTGGATAAACGCTGGCTGCAACTGCTCGCCAAACAGGTACAATGCGCCGAAGTTGAACTGGCCGCAACCCTGGGGCAGGCCGATATTACGCTCGAAAAAGTGTTAAAAATGCGTACCGGTGATGTAATCCCGCTGAACGTGGCAGAAAATATCACCGCATCCGTGGATGGAGTACCGTTGATGGAATGCAAATATGGCGTATTCCATAAGCAGTACGCACTCAAGATAGTAAAAATGCTTACCACCAATGAAGGAGAGAGCCATGTCTGAAGAAACTGCCATCACCGCCGATGACTGGGGCGCAGCCATGTCTGAGCAAGCCGACGCGACAGCCGCTCCGGATGACTGGGCAGCCGCAATGGCCGAACAAACTCCAAGCCAGCCGGCTGCCAAGTCTCATGTTTTCGAAAAATTCGGGGACGGCGCCGGCGGCACCACGCAAAACGATCTCGATATGATTCTGGATATCCCGGTTCAGCTGACAGTCGAACTGGGGCGCACCAAAATGCCGATCAAGAATCTTCTGCAATTGGCGCAGGGTTCCGTGGTCGAGCTGGCCGGCATGGCGGGTGAACCGCTGGATGTAATGATCAACGGATTTTTGATCGCACAGGGTGAAGTCGTGGTGGTCAACGACAAGCTGGGCATACGCCTGACCGACATCATCACGCCCTCCGAACGCCTGCGTCGCGTGAACCGCTAACAAATCATGACAGCCATGCCCGTTATCCGCTCTCTCACCATGACCATGCTGCTGCTCGGAAGCAATATCGCCATCGCACTGGAGGGCGCACGTCCCGCTTACATTCCGCCGCCTGTGGTGGATACCACAAGCATGGTGAAAATCACGTTAAGTCTGCTGCTGATACTGTTCGCCATCATGGCGATCGCCTGGCTGTTCAAACGCCTGAATCTTGCGCAACAAGGCAGAGGAGACTTATTCAGGGTCATCGGCAGCGTAGCGATCGGTCAACGCGAGCGCGTGGTATTGCTTGAGGTCGGCGATACCTGGCTGCTGGTCGGCGTGGGGCCCGGCCAGATACGCACGCTGCACACCTTGGAGAAAATGGCAGATAACCCGCCTGCCCCCCTGCCCGCTTCCGACAACAAATTCGGCACGCTGTTATCCTCCATGCTCAAACATAGGAAAAACGATGTTTCGTAGGCTGCTGCTATGCCTGGCACTGCTGTTCGCAAGTCACGGAGCATGGGCTGAAATTGCCGTGCCCGCCATCACCAGCAAAGCCGCAGCAGGAGGCGGTCAGAGTTACAGCCTGAGCCTGCAAACACTGCTGATACTCACCTCGCTGAGTTTTTTGCCTGCCATTTTGCTGATGATGACCGCCTTCACCCGCATCATCATTGTGCTCAGCATGCTGCGCACCGCACTTGGCACCCCCTCATCGCCGCCGAACCAGGTACTGATAGGGTTGTCCCTGTTTTTGACGTTCTTCGTCATGTCGCCGGTGTTCGATAAAATTTACACCGATGCCTATTTGCCTTACAGCGAGAGCAAACTCGACTTGCAACAAGCCGTAGAAAAGGGCGTGGTGCCGCTCAAAATTTTCATGCTGCGTCAGACCCGCCAGACCGATCTGGCTTTATTCGTCAAGATCTCCAACAGCGAGCCGCTGCAAAGCGCCGATAGCGTGCCGTTACGCCTGCTGGTTCCCGCCTATGTGACCAGCGAACTGAAAACAGCTTTCCAGATTGGTTTCGTGGTTTACATTCCCTTTCTGATTATCGATATGGTAGTCGCCAGCACGCTGATGTCGATGGGGATGATGATGCTGTCGCCATCCACCATCTCACTGCCCTTCAAGATCATGCTGTTCGTGCTGGCCGACGGCTGGAACCTGCTCATCGGTTCGCTCGCACAAAGTTTTTATACCTAAGCCGGACAAGCCGTAACCAAAAAGGAACCTGTCATTTCGAACGTAGTGAGAAATCTTTATGCAAAATGAAAAGCAGGATTTCTCCCTTTGGTCGAAATGACAATTCTATATGTAACATACTGTTATAACTAAATAAATGCGACATTCTTGTCAATATTTGCAACGAGTAAACTTGTAAGTGACTAACATTTTGAAGATGCCACGATGACACCCGAATCAGTCATGACACTGGGCCAACAGGCCATCGAATTGACGCTAATGCTGTCCGCCCCGCTTTTGCTCAGCGCGCTGATCATAGGTCTGGCGGTGAGTATCTTTCAGGCCGCAACCCAGATCAACGAACAGACCCTGTCCTTCATTCCCAAATTGGTGGGCATTTTTATCATGCTGATTTTCGCGGGGCCCTGGATGGTCACCATGATGGTGGATTTCATCCAGCGTTTGTATGGCAATATCCCCTGGATGGTCGGTTAACATCAGGATTGAGGATTGATGCCGCAAGGGCATTGATGAAACAACTAAACATTATCTAAGCGCGATAAAACATGCGCTAAGATTCTGTTTATCCCACGAAACAACGGAGCTAAAGCTCCTGTTTCTGAGTGAAGGATTGAGGATTGAGTGATGGGCAACGAGTTCAGAGGAAATAATTCATGGTTGAAAGCTGAGAGAACAGACACCAAAGGTTTTTTCCCCGGCCCCGGTTCTCGATCCTCACTCCTCAATCCTCGATCCTCAATCCTCAATCCTCGATCCTCGATCCGCTCATTATGATCACCGTCAGCAGCGCGCAACTGGATGTGTGGCTGTCCACACTGATGTACCCTTTGGCACGACTGCTGGCCCTGATCTCCAGCGCCCCCATATTCGGCGACAAACAAACGCCGGCACGCGTCAAAATCGGGCTTTCCGTGTTACTGGCGATCATCATCGCGCCCACGCTGGCACCCATGCCGACTGTGTCTGTCGGATCGCCGCAAGGTCTGCTCATCATGGTTCAGCAAATCATTATCGGCAGCGCGATGGGTTTCACCATGCGCATGATCTTTGCCGCCGTGGAACTGGCCGGTGAATTCTCAGGAATGACCATGGGACTGGGATTTGCCAGTTTCTATGATCCGCAAAACTCATCCTTCTCGCCCGTCATCGCGCAATGGTTGAGCTTGGTCGCCTCACTCGCCTTTCTGGCTATGAACGGACATCTGATGATATTGTCGCTCGTGGCTGAAAGTTTCCATGCGCTGCCGGTGGGTGAAATGATGACAGACAAGGGCTTTTACGCCGTTACACTGTGGGGTGCCAATATCTTTGCCTATGGGGTGCAAATCTCACTGCCCCTGCTGACTGCCTTGCTGATCACCAACCTGGCGCTGGGCATCCTGACGCGCGCAGCCCAGCAACTCAACCTGTTTGCAATCGGCTTTCCGATTACCCTGACGGTGGGCTTCTTCGTACTGAGTTTATCACTGCCCTACCTGGCACCGGCAATGGACAGGATGACAACAGAAGCGTTGTCTACCGCACTCAAGGTGATGCAATCGCACTAACCCGCGCTCGCCACCATGGCCGTATTTTAGCGCCTGCTGTTCACCTTATCCGGCAAGGTAATGTTCAGCTCCAGCACATCATACTGATCGTGTTTTTCCAGTTGAACCTTGAATGAGTTGCGATCGACGTGAATGTACTTCGCAATCACCTCCATCAACTCTTCCTGCAGCGCTGGCAAGTAATCCGGCGTTGCCGTCCCGCGCCCTGCACGTTCATGGGCCAGGATGATTTGCAGGCGTTCCTTGGCAACGACGGCAGTTTTTTTCTCGTTGCCACGCAGGTAGTCTATTAGACCGGCAATCATCGACATCTCAGCGCCCCCCCAACAGTCGTTTGAAGAATCCGGCCTTCTCGGACAAAAAGCGCATCGGCAACTCCTCGCCCATGAAACGCCCCACCACGTCCCGGTAGGCATCCGCCACATCGCTCTTTTCCAGGTGGATAGCCGGCGTTCCGGAGTTGGAAGCCTGCAGCACGGACTCCGACTCGGGGATCACACCCAGCAATGGAATACGCAAGATTTCCTGAATATCGACAACCGACAACATCTCACCGGCATTCACCCGTTTCGGGTCATAACGGGTCACCAGCAAGTGCTCCTTGACCGGCTCCATTCCTTCGACCGCGCGTCTGGATTTGGCGGCAAGTATCCCCAGGATGCGATCCGAATCGCGCACCGACGATACCTCCGGATTCGTCACCACCAGCGCCTCGTCGGCGAAATACATCGCGGTGAATGCCCCGGACTCGATCCCGGCAGGCGAGTCGCACACGATAAAATCAAAGCTCTCTTTCAGCTCGTTCAGTATGCGCTCGACGCCTTCCAGATTGAGCGCATCCTTGTCTCGCGTCTGGGATGCCGGCAAAATATACAGGTTGTCGCAGTTCTTGTCCTTGATCAGCGCCTGCTTGAGGGTTACCTCGCCGTTGATGACGTTGATAATATCGTAGACCACGCGGCGCTCACAGCCCATGATCAGATCCAGGTTAC
>JAJXTL010000078.1 GCA_021783855.1 Pseudomonadota bacterium | reverse complement strand
CTTTACTACGTTGTCACATCGCGAATTCAGTCCGAAGGAGCTTGATTAACTGAAGATATTTATCTGCAACAGCCACATACCGCACCTATAAAAAAACCGCAGGGATTAGCTGCCGTTTTTTATACAATCCTGCCTGTACGGCTGCTAGTGGTACTTGCGGCTCAACTCATGCACGGCAGCGACCATCGCCGCCACGTTTTCGGGGTTGGTGTGCTGCGAGATGCCGTGCCCCAGATTGAATACGTGACCGCTGCCGTAACCATAATTGCTGAGCACTTTTTCCACCTCAGTGCGGATCGCATTGGGATTAGCGAACAAAACTGCAGGATCAAGATTCCCTTGCAGCGCGACTTTGTGACCCACCTTCTGACGCGCCACACCGATGTCCATCGTCCAGTCCAGGCCGATCGCGTCGCAACCGGTATTGGCGATGTTTTCTATCCACAAACCGCCGCCCTTGGTGAACACGATATTGGGAATGCGCACGCCGTCTTTTTCCTTGATCAGACCGTCCACGATGCGCTGCGTATAGGCCAGCGAGAATTCGTGGTAAGCCGAATGAGACAATACGCCTCCCCATGAATCGAAAACCATCACCGCCTGAGCACCCGCTTCGATCTGTGCATTCAGGTAGGCGATTACCGCCTGGGTGGTCACCTCAAGTATGTGGTGCATCAGTTTGGGTTCGTTGTACATCAGTGTCTTGACTCTGGCGTAGTCGTCGCTGCCGCCGCCTTCAACCATGTAACACGACAGGGTGAACGGACTGCCGGAAAAGCCGATCAGCGGAACACGACCGTCCAGCGTCTTGCGGATTTGCGAGACCGCATCGGTCACATAGCGCAGATCGCGGTCGATATCCGGCACGCGCAGCGCCATGATGGATGCCTCGTCGCGGAGGGGTCGCTCGAATTTCGGGCCTTCGCCATCCGAAAAATACAAGCCCAGCCCCATCGCATCCGGCACGGTCAGAATATCGGAAAACAGAATTGCCGCATCCAGTGGATAGCGATCCAGCGGTTGCATGGTGACTTCGGTGGCAAAATCCGGATTCTTGCACAGCCCAAGGAAACTGCCTGCGCGTTTGCGCGTCTCGCGGTATTCCGGCAGGAAACGTCCGGCCTGGCGCATCATCCATAGCGGCGTGTATTCGGTAGGCTGTCGCAACAATGCACGCAGAAAAGTATCGTTCTTCAATTTAAAATTCATGGTTAACCTAATGTAGTAAATCTATACGCAGACTAAACGGTGCAATCTGCGCTGTTAACGCGGCAAAACGGACGACCCCATCAGGAATTCATCCACGGAGCGGGCGCACTGACGGCCTTCACGGATCGCCCAGACGATCAGCGATTGCCCACGACGCACATCACCCGCCGCAAACACACGATCGATACTGGTTCGGTAATCATCGGTATTGGCTCGGACGTTGCCGCGCGCATCTTTTTCGACGCCGAACGCCTCCAGCATCTTCTGCATGGGACTGACAAAACCCATTGCCAGAAACACCAGATCCGCTTTCAGCTCGAATTCGCTGCCCGCTATCTCGACCAGCTTGCCATCCACCCATTCGACGCGCACCGCATGCAGTTTCTCAACACGGCCGTTGCTGCCTTGAAATCCTTTAGTGGCAATGGCCCAGTCGCGACTGCAACCTTCTTCGTGAGAACTGGAGGTGCGCAGCTTCATCGGCCAGTTGGGCCAAACCAGCGATTTGTTCTCATGCTCGGGCGGACGCGGCATCACTTCGATCTGTGTGACCGACAAAGCTCCGTGGCGATTGGAGGTGCCGACGCAATCGGAACCGGTGTCTCCGCCGCCGATCACCACCACATGCTTACCGGTCGCCCTGATCTGTTCCGGCAACTCATCGCCGGCATTCACGCGGTTCTGCTGCGGCAAAAATTCCATGGCGTTATAAATCCCGGCAAGCTCGCGCCCGGGTACCGGCAGATCACGCGGCGTTTCCGCTCCGCCGGAAAGCACCACCGCATCGTACTGTGCCAGCAAACTCTGCGGCGATATGGCTTCAGCGGACATGTTGCTTACGCCCGCCTCGCATTCCGTCCCGACAAACGTTGCGGTCTTAAACGTCACGCCCTCGGCTTCCATCTGTTCGACGCGACGGTCGATGTGGGATTTTTCCATCTTGAAATCGGGGATGCCGTAACGCATCAGACCGCCGAGACGGCTGTTTTTTTCAAACAGCGTCACATCGTGTCCGACACGCGCCAGTTGCTGCGCGCACGCCATGCCAGCTGGGCCGGAGCCCACCACGGCAACTTTCTTGCCAGTTTTCACTGCCGGAATTTGCGGTGTGACCCATCCCTGCTCCCAACCCTTGTCGATGATGGCATGCTCGATAGACTTGATGCCCACCGCATCGTTGTTGATGTTCAGCGTACAGGCCGCTTCGCAGGGTGCAGGGCACAAACGCCCGGTGAACTCGGGGAAATTATTGGTGGAGTGCAACACATCCAGCGCCTCACGCCAGTTGCCGCGAAACACCAGATCATTCCAGTCGGGGATGATGTTGTTGACAGGACAACCCGAGGTGCAGAAAGGAATGCCGCAATCCATGCAGCGCCCCCCCTGTATCTTCGCCTGCTCATCGGTCAGATGCAGCACAAACTCCTGATAATTTACCAGCCGTTCCGCAACAGGCAAACTTGCCTCAGACAGCCGGTTGTACTCCATGAATCCAGTTGGCTTACCCATTATGCAGCCTCCACTTGCGTAAGATTTTGCGCCGCCTGATCCTGCAAGGCACGGCGATAATCGGTCGGCATCACCTTGGTAAATTTAGGCAAATAAACCGACCAGTTTTCCAGTATCAGCCTCGCGCGTTCGCTGCCGGTGTAGAGCAAATGCTTTTCGATCTGCTCGCGCAATGCGTGTTCATCGGCCTTGTTGAGCGGGTTGAAATGCACTCTGCCATGGCTGGCCGGCAAATCCTCTCCGCTATCGGTGGCGGGCAATTCTTCCATAACAGGCTCCAAGGCTACCATGGTCAAATTGCAGCGCTTTTCAAAATCGCCCGTCTCGTCCAGCACGAAGGCTACGCCGCCCGACATCCCCGCCGCGAAATTCCGCCCGGTCTGTCCCAGCACGACCACCAGGCCGCCTGTCATGTATTCGCAACCGTGATCGCCCAACCCCTCGACAACCGCGATTGCGCCGGAATTGCGCACCGCAAATCGCTCGCCCGCCACACCGCTGAAGTAGCACTCCCCGGATGTCGCACCGTACAGCACGGTATTGCCGACGATGATGTTGTCTGCCGCAATCAGTTTGGCGTCATCCGGCGGCATGATGCTGATGCGTCCGCCACACAGACCCTTGCCAACATAATCGTTGCCTTCGCCGCGCAATTCAAACGAAATGCCGTGCGACAGGAACGCGCCGAAGCTTTGCCCGGCCGTACCGGTGAATTTCACCTGTATGGTGTCGTCCGGCAAGCCGGCATGTCCATAACGTTTGGCGATTTCATGCGACAACATCGTGCCTGCCGTGCGATTGACGTTTCTGATCTTGCTGTTTATTACCACGGGCACCTGGTTGACAAGTGCATTTTTCGCGCCTTTGATCAACTCATTGTCCAGCGCCTTCTCAAGTTCGTGATCCTGTGCTTCAGAATGATGGCGAGACACCGAGGCAGACGCCGCCACCTGGTGGAAAACCTTTGAAAAATCAAGCCCCTGTGACTTCCAGTGGGCAATCCCGTGCTTGACATCCAGCAGATCAGAGCGACCGATCAGATCGACAAATCGGCGGATACCCATCTGTGCCATCAATTCACGCAACTCTTCCGCAACGAAGAAGAAGTAGTTCACCACATGTTCCGGCTGCCCGGTAAATTTGCGGCGCAATACCGGATCCTGCGTGGCAACGCCGACCGGACAGGTGTTGAGGTGACACTTTCTCATCATGATGCAGCCTTCTACCACCAGGGGCGCGGTCGCAAAACCAAACTCATCGGCACCCAGCAAGGCGCCGATCAGCACATCGCGTCCTGTCTTGAGCTGCCCGTCCACCTGCAAGGCGATACGGCCGCGCAACTGGTTGAGCACCAGCGTCTGCTGCGCCTCGGCCAACCCCAATTCCCAGGGCGTACCCGCATGTTTAATGGAAGACAAGGGTGAGGCACCCGTTCCGCCGTCGAACCCTGCTACCACGATATGGTCCGCCTTCGCCTTGGATACGCCTGCGGCGACCGTCCCTACACCCACTTCGGACACCAGTTTCACCGAAATCGACGCAGATGGATTGGCATTTTTCAGATCATGGATGAGCTGAGCCAGGTCCTCGATGGAATAGATGTCGTGGTGCGGAGGCGGCGAAATCAGCCCCACGCCGGGCACCGAGAAACGCAGCTTGGCGATGTACTCGGAGACTTTATGACCCGGCAACTGGCCGCCTTCGCCGGGCTTCGCACCCTGAGCCATCTTGATCTGAATCTGGTCCGCACTGGCCAGATATTCGGCGGTGACGCCAAAACGCCCCGATGCTACCTGCTTGATCTTCGAACGCAGGGAGTCGCCGGCTTGCAAAACGCGATCCGCTTCGATGCGATTCTTGCCAATGATGTCGGAGAGCATCTCGCCGCCCTTGAAAATCGCAAAACGCGCCGCATCCTCGCCGCCTTCACCGGTATTCGACTTGCCGCCGATACGGTTCATCGCAATCGCCAGCGTGGTATGCGCCTCGGTCGAAATGGAACCCAGCGACATCGCACCGGTAGCAAAACGCTTGACGATCTCGCGCGCCGGTTCGACTTCTTCCAGCGGTACAGTCGGCCCGGCTGATTTAATTTCAAACAAACCGCGTAATGTCTTCAGCTTGGTCGCCTGCTCGTTGATCAGCTTGGCGTATTCCTTGTAGGTCGCGACATTATTGGTGCGCGTGGCAAGCTGCAATTTCGCGATGGAATCGGGCGTCCACATGTGCTCTTCGCCGCGCACGCGGTACGCATATTCGCCGCCCGCCTCCAAAGCGTTCGCCAATACCGGGTTGCTGCCGAATGCGTCCGTATGGGTACGCAACGCCTCTTCGGCCACTTCGGCAAGGCCGATACCTTCGATCTGGGTGGCTGTACCGGTGAAATAGCTGGCGACAAAAGAGGCATTCAGGCCGATCGCCTCAAATATCTGCGCGCCACAGTAGGACTGATACGTCGAGATACCCATCTTGGACATGACCTTCATCAGCCCCTTGTCGATGGCCTTGATGAAACGCTTCTTGGCGTCTGTGGCGGTCGACGGGTTGATAGCCGCGATGGTTTCAAAAGCCAGCCATGGACACACGGCTTCCGCGCCAAAGCCTGCCAGCAAGGCGAAATGATGCACCTCACGCGCCGAGCCGGTATCGACCACCAGACCCGTGCTGGTACGCAAGCCTGCACGCACCAGATGCAGATGCACCTTGGAACAGGCAACCAGTGCCGGTATGGCGACGCGCTCGGATGACATGGCACGGTCGGATAGAATCAGCACGTTGTAGCCGTCTGCCACTGCCAGGTCTGCGGCAGCGCAGAGCGTTTTAATCGTGGCCTCGCATCCCGCACCACCCTGACTAGCCGGATAGGTAATATCAAGCACCAGCGAACGATAGCGTCCCTGCGTATGTTGCTCGATATTGCGCAGGCGTGAAATATCGTCATCCGACAACACCGGCTGATGCACTTCCAGGCGCAGCGCGGGGACAGTTTCGTCAACGCCGAGCAGGTTGGGCTTGGGTCCGATGAAGGAAGTCAGCGACATGACGATTTCTTCGCGTATCGGGTCGATCGGCGGATTGGTTACCTGCGCGAATAATTGCTGAAAATAATCGTAAAACGAGCGATTTTTATTCGACAGCACGGCCAGCGCAGCATCCGCGCCCATGGAACCGGTCGGCTCTTCGCCCGCGTTGATCATCGGCGTCAAAATAAACTTAACGTCTTCCTGCGAATAACCGAACGCCTGCTGCGTATCCAGCAATGACGCATTCAATTTGTTTTCACTGGCTGTTGACGGCAGATCGCTCAGAAAATAACGCGATTCCTCGATCCACTGACGATAAGGCTTGTCGGTGGCCAGCTGATTTTTCAGCTCGGCATCGTCGATGATGCGGCCAGCTTCCATATCGATGAGGAACATCTTGCCCGGCTGTAAACGCCACTTCTTGACTACCTTGTGCTGAGGAATATTCAGCACACCCATCTCGGAAGCCAGCAATACAACGTCATCGTCGGTAATCAGATAGCGCGCCGGACGCAGGCCGTTGCGATCCAGCGTCGCACCGATCATGCGTCCATCAGTAAACGCTACGGCGGCAGGACCATCCCAAGGCTCCATCAGCGCGGCATGGTATTCGTAGAACGCGCGGCGCTCTTCGTCCATCAGCGGATTGCCTGCCCACGCTTCGGGAATCAGCAACATCATCGCGTGCGGCAACGAATAACCACCCGCCACCAGCAACTCCAGCGCATTGTCGAAACAGGCCGAATCGGACTGACCATCCACGATCAGCGGCCAGAGTTTTTCCAGATCTTCGCCCAGCAATTGCGAGGACATCGCCGCATGACGCGCCGCCATCCAGTTCACGTTACCGCGCACGGTATTGATTTCGCCGTTATGCGCAATCATGCGGAAAGGATGCGCCAGATCCCAGGTCGGGAAGGTGTTGGTTGAAAAGCGCTGATGCACCAGCGCCAGTGCACTGATTAAACTTTTGTCCTGCAAATCGGGGTAATACTTGCCCACCTGGTCGGCCAGCAACATTCCCTTATAAACGATGGTGCGCGCTGACAGCGAAGGAATATAAAAACCCTTACCCTGCGAACCTGTAAGATTATTCACGGCGTGTTCAGCGGTCTTGCGGATAACGAACAGCTTGCGTTCGAAGGCATCCGTATCTGTGCCGGACGACGCGATGAACACCTGCCTGACTGTCGGCTCTACCTGCCTCACGCCTACACCCAGAATACTGCTATCCACCGGCACATCGCGCCAACCCAGCACAGACTGCCCTTCGGCGATTATTTTTTCGACAATGATTTGCTCACAGGCGGCACGCGCCGTCACCTCTTGCGGCAGAAACAGCATACCCACGCCATAGCGGCCTGCTTGAGGCAAGGAAAACCCCAGCGCCGCGCATTGTATACGCAAGAATGCATCGGGGATCTGCAACAAAATTCCTGCGCCATCGCCGGCCAGCGGGTCTGCACCCGTCGCACCGCGATGAGTCAGGTTTTCCAGTATCTGTAAACCCTGACTGACCATGTCATGGCTTTTTTTCCCCTTGATATGGGCGACAAAACCCACTCCACAGGCATCGCGCTCCTGGCGCGGATCGTACAAACCTTGTTGCATTGGCAAAGAAGAGTTAACCACAGCGTACCTCAATCAAATCGAACCGGGTGTTTAAACCTACGGCGCCAGGCAAAACCAGCGCATTTGCGCGTTGTACCGCTCGCCACCGTTCAAACACTCAGTTAAAGCAAAAAAAATGACGACAAAAATCGCCAAACCTCACCCATGCCCATACAAAAGCGAAAGGGCTGGAATCTTACTCTTAATCACCTTCATCGGCAACCGCGCTGATGCGCGCACCGAGCATTAAATGGAATCTTCTTCCACGGCAAAGATGCGTTTGTGTTCGCGTATCGCATAGCGATCCGTCATACCGGCGATGTAATCAGCCACCACCCTCGCACGACCTGCATCCGTCTGCGTTTCCGGCGATTGGAATGGCAACAGGCGGCCGTCGTCTGCCATGAACACCGCAAACAGATCGCGTATGATGCGCTGCGCCTTGGCGCTCATGCGCATCACGCGGTAATGCCGGTACAGGTGAATATGAAGAAACTTTTTGAGTTCACGCTGCTGATTGTTCAACTCCGCACTAAAGGCAATCAAGGCAGGTGCATGTCGCACATCATCCAGCGTTTGCACTTTTTGCGCGACAATATTGGCAGCACTCTGATTTATCAGATCCGTCACCAGCGTGTTGATCATGCGCCGCACCATCTCGTGCACCACACGCCGCCCGGATAAATCCGGATAAGTTTCATGCACTTGTTGCAGGTGTTTCGCTACCAGCGGCACGCTTGCCAACTGTTCAAGCGTGATCAGACCCGAACGCAAGCCGTCATCCACATCGTGATTGTTATAGGCAATTTCATCGGCCAGATTGGCCACCTGCGCCTCCAGCGAGGGGCTGCGACCATTTAAAAAACGCTCGCCCAATTCGCCCAGAAGCTCCGCCTGATCCAAGCGGCAGTGCTTGAGTATGCCTTCACGCGTTTCGAAGCAAAGATTCAATCCGTCGAACTGCGCGTAGCGCTCTTCGAGCACATCCACCACCCGCACGGATTGCAGATTATGCTCAAAGCCGCCGTAATCCTTCATGCAACCGTTGAGCGCATCCTGTCCAGCATGACCAAACGGGGTATGGCCCAGATCGTGCGCCAGCGAAATCGCCTCGACCAGATCCTCATTCAGATGCAGATGACGCGCAATCGAGCGGGCAATCTGGGCGACTTCTATGCTGTGAGTCAAACGTGTTCTGAACAGATCGCCTTCATGATTCACAAACACCTGAGTCTTGTATTCCAGGCGGCGAAATGCGCCGGAATGAATGATGCGATCCCGGTCGCGCTGAAATTCGCTGCGTCCTTGTGGTGCGGCCTCATAAAACTGCCTGCCGCGGGAATTACCCTCACTGACCGCATAATGAGCAAGATCAGCCATGCCTGTCCTGAGCAGCGCCGAAGGATACGCAGGCTTCAATGGTTTGCTGCAACAGGGTTGCCGGCACATTACTCTCAATCACAGCCTGCCCTACCTTCCTGAGCAGCACAAAGCGCAGCTTACCTCCCTCAACCTTTTTATCGTGCCCCATATATTCCAGATATTTTTCCACGCCCAGGTCGGGCGCCGTAACAGGCAAGTTGGCGCGCAAAAACAGCGTGCGTATGCGCGACACATCCGTTGCGCTTATCCAGCCTAAACGCTGCGACAAATCAGCCGCCATCATGGTTCCTGCCGCGACTCCTTCGCCGTGCAACCATACACCATAACCCATACCTGACTCGATTGCATGACCGAAGGTGTGCCCCAGATTCAGCAGGGCGCGCTCGCCGCTTTCGCGCTCATCGGCCGACACCACCTCCGCCTTGTTCTGGCAACTGCGCATAACGGCATATTGCAGCGCCTCCGTGTCACGTGCCAGCAACTTATCCATATTCTGCTCCAGCCATTCAAGAAACGGCAGATCACGGATCAATCCATATTTAATGACTTCCGCCAACCCTGCCGATAATTCATTGTCGGGCAAAGTATTCAGGGTGGCGATATCCGCCAGCACCAGCCGGGGCTGGTAGAACGCGCCTATCATGTTTTTGCCCAGCGGGTGATTGATGCCGGTCTTGCCGCCCACCGACGAATCCACCTGGGAGAGCAAGGTCGTCGGTATCTGAATGAACGGCACGCCGCGCAAATAAGTTGCCGCAGCAAAGCCTGTCATATCGCCGATCACCCCGCCGCCCAAAGCGATCAGGGGCGTCGTGCGCTCGCATCGATGGGTCAGCAATGCGTCGTAAATCAGGTTTAAGGTTTCAGATGTTTTGTACACCTCACCGTCAGGCAGGATGACAGATACGCTGTGCACGCCGATCTTCTGCAAGATTTGCTGCAAGCCCGCAAGATAAAGCGGTGCCACCGTGGTATTGGTCACGATGGCAACACGTTTGCGCGGCAGATGAGCTGACAACAAATCCGCACTTTCCAGCAAGCCCGCGCCGATATGTATCGGGTAACTGCGCTCGTTCAATCCTACTGTCAATGTTTGCATAATTTTGTATTAATTATTGATAAATACCGTCCACCAAAGACAAAAAGCAAAAAATATCATTGATTCTTTTTCCGGTAATTCCCGATTTCATTAACCAGCTTCAGCATCAGTGCATGCACACTTTGCCTGCCGGTCGGCATCACGATATCGGCCACCTGCTGGTAGAGTGCGTCGCGCTGCTGCAACAACTCGGCGAGCTTGGCATGCACATTTCCCGTTTGCAGCAAGGGGCGATTTCTGTCATTGCGAGTGCGCAGCCAGAGATCGTGAACGCCGGCTTTCAGGTAGATGACGATGCCGTTGCATTGCATCATTTCGCGATTTTCTGCTCCCAGCACAGCGCCTCCGCCGGTTGCCAGCACCAGGTTATCGCGGCTCACCAGCGCCGCTAAAGCGGCCGTTTCACGCTGGCGAAATCCCGGCTCTCCCTCCACATCGAAGATATGCGGAATCGTCACCCCCGTGCGATGCTGGATTTCCTCATCGCTGTCGACAAACTCCTTATCAAGATGTCTGGCCAGAATGCGCCCCATGGTGGTTTTTCCAGAACCCATCATGCCTACCAGAATCAGGTTACCTGACTGTAATTTTCTCTCGCGGTCTTTTTGCATAGTGCGCATTGTAAACGATTCAAGCAAAAGCCCGGACTGAGCCGGGCCTTGATGTGCTTATTTTCCGATAAACAATCAGCGCATAGTCATCGAATCCTGCATGATCTTCGGGGTTATGAAAATCAACAACTCGCTTTTGTTATTGATTTTGGCATCATTTTTGAACAACCAGCCTAAAATTGGAATGTCGCCCAGCAATGGCACTTTTTGTACAATATCATTGCTATCCTGAGTAAATACACCGCCTATCACGACCGTTCCACCATTCTCGACCAATACTTCCGTAGTGATCTGTTTGGTATTGATACTAGGTATCGTCTGCCCGCCCAGCAGGTTGCCAACCGTATCCTGATTCGCCACCAGCGCCATATTGACATTGTTGTCCGGCGTGATATGCGGCGTCACTTCGAGACTCAAATTAGCCGACACAAAGTTTGTCGTAGGCGGGACACCCAGCACTCCCGCGATGGTATAAGGTATCTGCACACCCTGCAGAATCGTGGCTTTAGTCCTGTCGGCGGTGACCACCTTCGGGCTGCCGATGCTCTTGGTTACCCCATCGGATTCAGATGCATCCAGTTCCAGCGACAACACCTTGGAGGCAGAGGGATTGAACAACGACAGCAACAAACCCGCTGCTCCCGTACCATTGGCCGGGGTTGGCAAATTCACGTTGGGCAGCCCGAACACTCCACGACTCAAAGTCGTAAGACCACCATTCACAGGAAAATTTCCCGAACTTTGAGCTATAGCTACAGAACCAGGAATAGGCGCTGCGGGTCCTGTAACCGTAGGGGTAGCTGCACCACCACCCAGCTTACCGCCCAGCGTCCTGGCAAAGTTGTTGGAGGCCGAGACAAAGCGCGCTTCGATCAACACCTGTCGCGACGGCACATCGATTTGCTTGAGCAGCTTACGCACATCATCCAGACGCGACGGAGTGTCTTTGACGAACAAGGTATTGGTGCGCACATCCGCTATTGCGCTGCCGCGCTTGGAGAGAATGCGCGGAGAAGCGGCAGGCTGGCCCGCTGATCCGGGCGCAGGCGCAGCAGGCGGCGGCGCAGCAGCGCCGGGCATCGCAGCAGAAACACCGTTCAACAGCATAGCAGCCGAGGTGGCCGTCTGATAACCCAGTTGAAAACTTTCGGTACGCAATTCTTCCAGCTCTGAAATCTCCTGACGTGCCGACAAATCATTCTTCTCTGATGCGGCCAGTTCACCTATCGGCGCGACCTGTATCACGTTGCCGCTCTTACGCATGGCCAATCCACGGCTTTGCAGAATGATGTCCAGCGCCTGATCCCAGGGAACATCTTTCAGGCGCAGGGTCAGATTGCCTGTCACGCTATCGCTGATAACCATATTCAGCTCGGTAAAGTCCGCTATAACGTTCAACGCCTCCCGCACGGAAATATCCTGGAAATTAAGCGTCAGCTTTTCCCCGGTATAGTTTCCAACCCCTTTTCCCAGCTTGCTTGGATCTTCCACAACCGGCTTTACTTCGATAATGAACTTATTGTCGGTCTGATAGGCGGCGTGTTCCCAGCTTCCTTTGGGCTCGATCACCATGCGAACATTCTCACCCTGAGCAAAAGTATCCACATTCTGCACAGGCGTGGCAAAATCAACCACATCCAGCTTGCGCTGCAAATTTTTCGGCAAATTGGTTTTAAGAAACTCTACGATCAGGCGGGTACCCTGACGATGAATATCGATGCCCACGCCGGGGTCGGAAAGATCGACCTGAATGCGCCCCTCGCCATTCTTGCCGCGACGAAAATCGACAGCACTCAAGGTATGCTTTTGCATACCATGTCGTGCCTCGGCAAATGGAGAGGTCGTCACAAGCTGATCGGCAGACTTGCCGTGCAGGGTAATCAGAACGTTATTGCCGTCCAGACGGGTGTCATAAGCCAGCATCTGATTGAGGTTAATCACCAGTCTTGTGCGGGCGCCTGCCTGAACAATGTTTGCGCTGCGCAAATCACCTGCCGCGAAATTCTGCACAGACCGGCCCAGGCCATTTGCCGTATTGGGGAAATCCAGCGCAATACGGGCAGGTATGCTAATGGTAAATCCGGCGGGCGCGCTGCTCATAGGCTCCGCCATCTCCACCTTGATCACGGTCGCGCCTGAATCTGCCTCAGTGACACTCAACGCGGTGATCCTGTTCTGTGTCTCGGCCTGCGCCAAACCAAAAACCATCATCAGGCTCAGCATCCGAAGTGCGCCTTTGATCAGCGTGTTCCGGAAAAACTGGCCGTGCAGCGTGGATGTTCGCAGATTCATCGTCATGTCTTGTCCCATTGCGTTACTCCTTGACGGGCATGGCAAATATGCCGCCCTTTGTTAATAAAACCCGCCATGCCCGCTTCC
>JAJXTL010000280.1:2526-2846 GCA_021783855.1 Pseudomonadota bacterium | reverse complement strand
TACGAGGCGTGCAAAGCCGATGCGTCGCTGCCGAAGCCTTCGCAAATGGCGCTGCGCCGCCAACTCAACAGCATCAAGGACGAGCAGTTCCCGTGGATGAGGGGAGTCACCAAGAACGCGCCGCAGCTGGCGATCATCCAGTTGGGCGCAGCCTTCAAGAACTTCTTCGCCGGTCGCGCCAAATTCCCGAAGTTCAGAAAGAAAGGTCTGCACGACCGATTCAGTCTGACCAACGATCAGTTCAGTGTCGATGGTTCACGCATCCGTATCCCCAATCTTGGCTGGGTGCGGATGCGTGAGACGTTGCGTTTCAACGGCAA
>JAJXTL010000280.1:0-2516 GCA_021783855.1 Pseudomonadota bacterium | reverse complement strand
GTTTGTCAGCATCACCGTCGATGCCCCGGATAGTCTGCCCCTGCCACATGCCGAAAACCAAGGCGCGGTGGGTGTGGATTTGGGCGTATCGGCACTGGCAACGCTCTCGACGGGGGAAAAGGTAGAAGGCCCGAAGGCGCACAAGGCTTTGCTGTGCCGCTTGCAACGACTGTCACGCGGCTTGTCGCGCAAGGTGAAAGGCTCGGAGAACCGCAAAAAGGCGAAGGTCAAACTGTCTCGGCTGCACGCCAGGATCGGCAACGTCCGCAGTGATAGCCTGCACCAACTCACGACTGATCTGACGCGCCGGTTTCACACCATCGGCATCGAAGATTTGAACGTGCGCGGCATGGTCAAGAACAGGCATTTGTCGCGTGCCGTGTCGGATATGGGTTTCTTCGAGTTCCGGCGGCAACTGGACTACAAGGCGGCAAAGCGCGGCGGGATGATCGTCGTGGCTGACCGCTGGTATCCGAGCAGCAAGACGTGTTCGTGCTGCGGTCACAAGCTGGAAACCTTGCCGCTGTCGGTGCGTGAGTGGACTTGCCCGGAATGCGGTTCGGTTCAAGACCGCGATGTGAATGCTGCGATTAACTTGAGAAATTTGGCGGTGAGTTCCACCGTGTCAGCCTGTGGAGAGGAAGGCTCTGGCTCTGGTTGTAAGACCAGAACGAAACCAGCCTCGGTGAAGCAGGAATCCAGCAGCAAGCTACCTATGGGTAGCTTTGCGTAGGTATGGATGAACGGCAAAGACTAATGCAGGATATTGAAACAGCGAATTCATCATCTCTTGACACTGGCAATTAGCCAGACTAGACTAATCCAATCTTTTACAGGAGGTTCTATGCAAGCGGTAAATATGTTACAAGCCAAGTCTTCCTTGTCCCGTTTGGTGGAGTCCATCGAGCAAGGACGTGTGCGCGAGATCGTGATAGCTAGAAACGGACATCCCGCTGCCAAACTGGTGCCAATTAATGTGTCTATACCTGAAAAGCGGATTGGCGTAGCGAAAGGTTTGTTTGTGGTGCCAGAAAGTATTGATGAACACAATGATGAAGTGGCTAAGTTGTTTATGGGGCGGGTGTGACCGTGAATTTACTACTGGATACTCACGTGGCTCTGTGGGCAATTACAGACAGTCCAAAATTATCTTCAAAGGCGCGGGACGTCATTCAGTCGCCAAAGACAACCGTTTGGGTGAGCGTGGCAAGCATCTGGGAAATTGCAATCAAGCATGCGTCAGGGCGCGGTGATATGCCTATTTCGAGCCAGGCAGCTGTGCGCTATTTCCAGGAATCGGGTTATCGGTTTCTGCCTGTTGATGTAGAACATTCCGTTGCCATAGAAGATTTACCTGCGCACCATCAAGACCCATTCGATCGTATTCTCGTCGCGCAGGCGCTCATCGAGCCGATGCGATTGATGACTCACGACACGCTGGTGGCACTTTACAGCGATACCATAATTAAGGTTTAAGCAGCTAAACCAGCGATATGTGCCAGATAAGCCACTCCACAGACGTACACTGGTCACGCTTCTCAACGGGGTGCACAAGGGGGGTACGCTCAGGGTTTATCGAAGATCACATTCGACAAGTCAGTTGAGAGGATGCTATGAGCAATAAATCCAAGACATTTCCTGTCCACAACAGCATTGTCCGGTCATCGGCGGCTGAATATTTGACCTTTGTCGCAGCCAGTGGACAGAGTGGCATTGAAGCAATTTACGCCGATCAAAACGTTTGGCTCACCCAAAAAATGATGGGTGTGCTTTATGACGTTGAAACCCATACCATCAACTACCATCTGAAGAAGGTATTTACCGATAGCGAGTTGGAGGAAAGCGCAGTTACTCGAAATTTTCGAATAACTGCCGCAGATGGCAAGAGCTATGACACCAAACACTACAAGCTCGCGGTCATTATCGCTGTGGGGTACAAGGTCAACTCAGAGCGCGCGGTGCAGTTCCGAAAATGGGCGACCACCATCGTAGAATCCTTCACCATTAAGGGCTACGCGATGGATGATGAGCGCCTGAAAAATGATGGTACCGTGCTCACCAAACAATACTTTGAAGAACAGTCGCAGCGCATTCGGGAAATCCGTCTGTCAAACAGCGCATAAAAATTTCCATTTTTTGACAAAATAAGCACGCTGTAAAAATAAGTTAACTTTTTGTTAAATAAGTTATTTTTTAATTTATTACTGGAATACACGCGCTGAATCATGGAAAAAATTAGACGCTGATTGACAGCCCTTCGGCGTAGGAAGTCCGCTCGATCAGGAAAATCGGGCTTCCAACCTCAATGTCCAATGCTTGTGCGATGTATTCGTTTGCCGTGACAGCTTCGAGCTGATATTGGGCTTCGATCAGCGGCAGGTCGTATTTATCTTCGAGCAACGCAAAGATTGGTTCCGTTTCCAGGTCATTGCTGGCGATTTTCTCGCCTATCTTCAGCGGCAGATAGGTTTCGTCGAACGACATGGCGACACCATCGGCCAGACGAACTCGTTCGA
>JAJXTL010000077.1 GCA_021783855.1 Pseudomonadota bacterium | reverse complement strand
CGCAAGTCACTCGGTTTCAAATGTCCGGTAGAACTGTTCATGCCAGACGCTTTTGACTTTAAGCTACATCACGCAGCACTTTTTGCACTTGGTGCTTGAAACCGCCCAGCCTTACAAAGCCAATGCCGCTCGTAAATATTGCGACTTCATGTCGGTATGGGAAAAGTTTGGAATAATAATGTGTGCTAAATGCCTGGATTGTTTAAATGGCTCCAGTTTTAACGCAGTTTACCAGCCAAACTCACCTGCAAAATTTGCACTTCGGAGTTGGATCCACCCATGAATTCTAAACATAAATTTTCCTTCGGCACGCATATCCTGCTAGCGATAATTACGGTGCTGGCGGCAGCATGCGGGGGTGGTGGCGGCAGCGCCGCAAACACATCTGCCACTCAGACTCAGACCCAGACCCAGAGCGCATCTTACTCTCGTAGCGGCCCCGGCACGTTGATACCGCACCCGACAACTACTGGAAATGTTATGCCCATTGTAATCGATGCAGGCCCAGTGCCGGGCGTGAGTGAAATCAATGTACCCTACGTCTCGGTCACGGTCTGCACTCCAGGTACCGCGGGAGCCAATGCCGCCTGCCAGACAATCGATCATGTGTTGTTGGATACCGGTTCATCCGGGCTGCGGCTTCTGAATTCCACGCTATATTCCAACCTGTCCCTGCCGGCGGTTACCCAAAGTGGCAATGCGATTGGCGAATGCGAAGTTTTCGGGGTCGGCGCGACTTGGGGTTCAGTGCTGCTCGCAGATATTTACCTTGGCGGTGAAGTCGCGCGATCTGTTCCCATCCAGGACATAGGGGATCAACCTGGCGGGGTAACGGCTGTTCCCAGCGATTGTTCCAGCTCCGGTACTATCCAGAATACTGCGGCTCTGCTTGGCGCCAAGGGAATTCTGGGTGTTGGACTTTTTACGAATGACTGCGATCAATGCCTGATACAGCCAGTCGCTGCCGCCTATTACACTTGCACCTCGACCGGTTGCACAGGATCGACGGTAACTGCCGCGCAGGTCGTCAAAAATCCTGTAGCCCTCTTTGCTCAGGACAACAACGGTGTGTTGATTCAATTGCCTGCGGTTTCAAATGCCGGCGCCGCCAGCCTCACCGGCTCTCTTATTTTCGGCATCGGCACCGAGGTAAACAACGCGCTTGGCTCAGCCGTCCCGTATGCAACCGATTTATATGGCAACTTCAGAACCACATTCAAGAATGTGCTGATGTCCGGCAGTTTCATCGACAGTGGATCGAATGGCCTGTTTTTTCAAGACAGCAGCATCCCTGTATGCTCTGTTACTACATGGGCTTACTGCCCGATTCCATCGCCGATGAGTCAGAGTGCCATCAATGCCGCAGCAACCGGGAGTCCCAGCGGCCCCCCTGTAAACTTCAGCATAGTCGGTGCCGACAACCTTGGTCAAAATATTGTTGCAGCAAATATCGCCGGCCCGAATATAAGCAATCAATTTGATTGGGGCCTGCCCTTCTTTTTCGGTCGCTCTGTATTTACGGCTATCTCGGGCATGAGTACGCCAGGCACTGGCACTCCCGGGCCTTACTTTGCGTACTGATAAAGGCACGGCATTTGCGATAAGCATCCCGCTGCTACGCTGGAAGAATTTTACCGAATCATTAACTCATGAGGATAATATGCACTTCCATACTCACGCTTTGACGGTAATTACGCAGGCCAATAGGACAAATGCCACGCAGCGTTATCTCGTTACATGGGTGGTGACACTGTTCATGGCATGTTATGTCGTTGCGGCTCATGCGTCACTCGGCGGTGATGGCGCCAGCATTGAGACGGATCGGGTACGCATGAAGGCATATCATGCGGTCCGCCAAACCCCGTCATCGAACGGTAGCTACATCGTTTATGAAACAACTTTGCCTACCGGCACGATGGTCCGGCAATATGTCTCCATAGCGGGCGTGGTGTTTGCCGTTGCCTGGTCCGGTCCCTTCAAGCCCGATCTTCGACAGCTCATGGGGCCGCATTTCGATAAGATGATTGCTCGCCAATCCGGGCAGGTATACGCCGGTCATCGGTTCGTCAATCAGCACGAGGCAGATCTGGTTGTGGAATCGGGTGGGCGTCCGCGCAGCTTCGCTGGGCGTGCTTACCTGCCGAGCGCGCTCCCCGCAGGCATTGCGGTGCAGGATATTCGATAGAAGACTGGTCAGGCCTTGTTTTTTGGAAAATGCTGCTGGAATGTCGCCTACTGCGGCCCCAGCACGCGCAGCAATTCGTCAAGCGTGGTCACGCCCTGATTGACCTTGTTGCGACCATCTTCGAGCAGCGTCGAGGTGCCCATCTCGCGCGCGTAATTGGTGATATCCATGATGGTGGCACCGCTGTTGATGAGATGCCGCATCAGGTCGTTAAGAACCAGCACTTCATACAAGCCGATGCGCCCCTTGTAGCCGCTGCCGTTGCAGCGATCGCAGCCACTGCCCTTAAAGGCGGTTATAGTGGACTGCGTGAACAGCGGCCCCAGCCTTGCCAACAGTTCGGGTGCAGGGGAAACCGGCTCGCGGCAATGCTCGCATATTTTCCGGGTCAGACGCTGTGCCACGATGCCCTCCAATGCGGTGGCGACCACGTAAGGTTTAAGCCCCAGATCGAACAGACGGGAAAGCGTCGCCACCGCCGAGTTGGTGTGCAGCGTCGAGAACACCAGGTGCCCCGTCAGCGCCGCGTGAAACGCGACTTCCGCCGTCTCGAAATCGCGTATCTCGCCAAGCAATATCACGTCCGGGTCCTGGCGCAGAATGGTGCGCAGCACCACCGGAAAGGTCAGGCCGATCTTCTCCTTGATCAGTACCTGGCCTGCCTGATCCATGTAGTACTCCACCGGGTCTTCGATCGTGACATAGTTCTTGGTGGGCGAGGCGTTGTGTTGCAGCAGCGCGTAGAGCGTCGTTGTTTTGCCGCTGCCGGTGGGGCCGGTGGTCAGAACAAGTCCCTGCGGCTTGTCCACCATGTTAAGGATTTTCTGCAAGTCACTTGGTGAAAATCCCAGTCCGTCCAGACCTACGATGGCCGAATTGCGGTCGAGGATGCGCATCACCACTTTCTCGCCGTTGATGGTGGGCAGAGTGGATATGCGCAGATCGACGATGCGCATCGGCGTCTTGACGGTGATGCGTCCGTCCTGCGGGCGCCGCCGTTCGCTGATATCCATCTCCGCCATTACCTTCAGGCGCGATACCAGCGATTGAAGCAATTGAGACGGAATCTGGATTTTGTCCACCAGCACGCCGTCGATGCGGTAACGCACCATCACGCTCTTGGTGCGCGGCTGGATGTGGATGTCGCTGGCGCCGAGCCTGACCGCCTCAATGATCACTGCGTTGACCAGGCGGATTGCCGGCGGCTCGTTGGTGTCGCGCAGCAGTTCCTCCAGCGACTGGTTGTCCTCTTCCTCGATGACGACCTCGATGCCCTCGTAAGGGTCGGGGCCGGAAACCAGCGTTTCCAGATCCTTGAAATCGACGTCGCTGCCGTACATCGCCGCCAGTTTTGCTCGGATAGCAGCCACGCCGGAAATGACCGGCTGTATCTCCAGTCCGGAGACGAAGCGCAAGTCGTCGAGCAGCCCGATATCCAGCGGATCGGCCAATGCCAGCAGCAAGCGTTTTCCTTCCAGCCGCAACGGGACGACCAGTTGACGCTCGCAGAAGCTGCGCGGGATCAGCGCGGCGACGGCAGTATCGATCTGAAATTCCGCCAGCGATACCTCTTCTATCAGCAATTCTTTGCGCAGTATGTCGTGTATGGTTTTCTCAGACACCCAATCGCGCTCCAGCAGCAGCTTGATCAGGGGTTCCTTACGCTGTTGTTGCAGACGATACAACTCCTGTACCTGCTGGCTGTTCAACAGATTTTTCTTGTTCAACATGATAGCCAGCTGGCTGCGGTTGCTGACCGTCAGCTTGGCAAGCGCACTGATCTCTTTTGATTTCTGCGCGTTGTCCTGTTGCAGCGTCTTGTTTTTCTGGATCAGGTCGTATTGTTCCAGCGCAAGCGCCACGGTCACGCGCAGGTCATCGTCGTTCCACGGCTTCAGGATGAATTTATATACCGCGCCTTCGTTGATGGCGCCCATCACGGCGCTTGTGTCGGCGTGGCCCGTCAGCATGATGCGGATGATCTCGGGTTTGATCGCCTTGACCTGCCGCAGCAATTCGGCCCCCGTCATGCCGGGCATCATGTAATCGGAGATCATCAGGTGGAATGGTTCACGGCTTAACAAGGCCAGCGCCTCCTGCCCGCCGGATGCGGTCAGGACTGCATAGTTTTCCTGGCGGAACACACGCTGCAAGGCCTTGAGCACATTCGGTTCATCGTCCACCAGCAGGATGCGGTAGCTGACCGGGCGTTCAGGGACTTTCTCGGTCGGTGCGGCGCCGGTGAACAGGGATGCGTAACCGGCCATGTTAAGTATTCCTTATGGGCAAATGGATGGTAAAGGTGGTACCTGCATCGGTTGTGCTGTTCGCTTCGATACTGCCGCCATGCGCCAGGATGATGTCGCGACTCACCGTCAATCCCAGTCCGGTACCTGCGCCCACGTCGTTAGTGGTGAAAAACGGATCGAAAATGCGCGGCAAAATATCGGGCGGTATGCCGCACCCGGTATCCTTGAAGCGAATAACGATTTGACTGTTTTCGACGCCGCTCAGGATGCTGATTTCGCCGCGTTGTTTCATCGCGTGCGCCGCATTGAGCAACAGATTGAGGAATACCTGACTCAGATGACCGGCCTGGCAGCGTAATTTTGGCAATTCGCCCAGCTCAAGTTTCAGATCGGCTCGGCTGCTGATCTGGTTGGCAGCCACATTGCAGGCAGAGCGGATATTTTCGTTGAGATCGACGATTTCTTCTTCGGCCTGATCCACATTGGAAAAGCCTTTGAGATCCGACACGATGCGTGCCACCCGGTCGGCGCCGTTTACACTTTCCTGCAACAGGGACGGAAAATCTTCCAGCACGAAATCGAGGTCGGCAGACTGCCATGCAATGGCCAGTGCGGCGTCGCCGCTGGATTTGACTTGCTCAGCCACATGCTGGAATTTCTGCACATAGGACTGCGCCGTGCTCAGATTGCTGCGGATGAAACCGATCGGATTGTTGATCTCGTGCGCCACGCCGGCCGCCAGTTGCCCGACCGAGGCCAGTTTCTCGGCCTGATAAAGCTGGCGGCGGGCGGACTCGATGGTATTCACCTGCTCTTTGACGCGTTCTTCCAGATGCGCTGACAGAGCCTTGTAACGCGCCTCGGATGCCGTCAACGCCTCATGTCTGCGCTGCAATTCTTCAAAGTCCGTTTTCACCACTTCGATATGCATTTCGGACGCCATGAAGTAACGGGCTCCGGAACGCATCAACGATTCCAGTATGATTGCGACGGCGCGCACCCGCCCCTCATCTGCGGCAGTCGTTTCAAGGAAGCCCGCGGTTTCCAGATCGTGGAGCAGCGGCAGCCGCCTCGCGGTCGCCACTAACGCGGGAGCGTCGCCCATCACCCAGGTGCCATCGGCGGATATGACCCTGGCCGGCGCGCCCAGCAGTACAGTCAATGCGGCAGACAATTTGCCCGGCACGACACCGGACAGCAATTCGCGCAGACTCAATGCGCGGTCATACCCTCTAGCGTGGATTTCCAAGCGGCTCTCCTGTGGCGGCATTGATAAAAGACCGGGCATCCGTGCCCAGCGTCTGGTGCAGGGAGAAATTCCTGTCCAGAGCCGGGTAGACCGCTTCCAGCAATTTGACGAACGTTTCACGCACGCCGATGCCCGTCAGTGCGGACGCCATCACCAGCGGCCAGGGGGCGGCAGACCAGCGTTCCCCTATCTCATCCTCAGACAGCACATTGGACAGGTCGCGTTTATTGAATTGCACCACCAGAGGCAGCGTCTCGAAATCCAGACCGACGCGGCGCACGTTCTCTTCCAGATTCTGGAAAGACTCGGCATTGTTGACACCTTGCGAGCGTTGCGAATCCGCCACGAAGACCACGCCGTCTGCACGCGACAGAACGGCCTTGCGCGTCGCATCATGCACCACTTGTCCAGGAACCGTATAGAGCTTGAATTTGACCAGCCAGCCGGTCGGCGTGCGAAAACCCAGTGGTAACAGATCGAAGAACAGCGTCCTGTCATTCTGCGTTTCCAGCGTCATCAGTTCGCCTTTCAAGTCAGGGGACAGCAGATCATGCAAACCAATCAGATTGGTGGTTTTACCGCTCATGGCAGGCCCATAATAGACCAGCTTGATGGTTAGTTTGCGCGCTGTTTCGTCGAGTTCAGCCATGGTTCTTTCTTGATTAATAAAT
This sequence comes from Pseudomonadota bacterium, assembly GCA_021783855.1. The sequence goes on along the minus strand of JAJXTL010000077.1, from coordinate 6,490 downwards.
TCATAACACAGCGTTACTCTTCAGGCATGAATGTCAAGCGCGAGTGGGGACACGCCCATTATGATGGCTGTCTTACAGGCAAGCACACTCGAAAAGTCGTACCTTTATCAATTTCGCTCTGCACTTCGATCCTGCCGTGATGTTTCTGGATAATGCCGTAAGAGAGCGACAAACCCAACCCTGTGCCCGTGCCGATGGGTTTGGTGGTGAAAAACGGATCGAAGATTTTCTTCAGGTTTTCTGTGGAAATCCCCTTGCCTGTATCGACGATTTCCACCCACACTTCGTCGCCTTGCAGCCCGGTACGGATGGTGATGGTGCCCCGCCCCTCGATTGCATGAGATGCGTTCACCAACAGGTTCATGAAGACCTGGTTGAGTTGCGAGGACAGGCATTCCACTTCCGGCAGCTCGCCGTACTCCTTGACCACATCCGCCTTGTATTTGATCTCGTTGTTGACGATGTTCAGCGTGCTGTCTATCCCCTTATGCAGGTCGGCAAAATGCCATTCGTCCGAGGCGTCCACATGGGAGAAGTCCTTCAGGTTCTGCACGATATTTTTGACGCGCGTGATGCCGTCTTTGGACTCACACATCAATGCGCGCAGGTCTTCCTTGAGATATGCAATATCCAGCGTACTTCTTGCCTCTTTAAGCTTCGTCCGCACAGCAGTATCCCTGATTGTGACCTCCGCCTGTTCATACAGGTCGAGCAGCCCAAAGGTATCCAGCACATATTTTTCCAGCGTGCCCAGATTGGAGTAGACATAGCCGATCGGGTTGTTGATTTCGTGTGCAACACCTGCCGCCAGTTGGCCGATCGAGGCCATCTTCTCAGATTGAAGTAACTGATCTTGTGCTTCTTTCAAATACTTGTTGAGTAACTGTTGACGCTCTTTCTCGGCATGCAGCGTGCTCACCATGGCATTAAAAGCCTTCGCTGTCTGTCCAATCTCATCATTGCCGCTTATATTCGCCTGATGCGATAGATCACCGGTTTGTTTTATCGTCCCGATGGAGTTAATGAGTTGGCTGATCGGGTTGGAAATGTAGCGGTTGATGATGACAATAAATATCAGAAAGGATGCCAGACCTGCCACGATAATGAACCCGAACATGCTGTGGCGCAGCGTGGTGAGGGGCATCAGCAATTCATCCGCTTCCTGTTCAACCACCAGCGTCCATCCGGAATCGTAGAACGGCATTGATGCACCCAGCATGAGCTTGCCGCTGACACCTTGATAAAATCCCATTGCTTCACGACATCCGGTGACGCTTCCTGCGTTGGTGGTATAAACGCCCTGTGCGTTGCAGACAATGCCCAGTTTCTGTTGGGTAGCCTTCCACGGGAATTCACTGCCACGACGCTTCAGGAGCGCATCGGGAAAGACTCTTGATTCGGTTATCAGGAGGTTGTCCTTGTTCACGAGATAGTAGTCAAAAGTTTTGCCCACGCCGGCCAGATAGAAGGCGCCCATACCCGCCTCCAGATTGCCGATCTCGCCGTTCACGATGTTGGTGAGCATTCTGGCATCGGCATGGATATACACCATGCCATGTCCGCTTGGTGCGCCAAAAGTGAAAACCGGTATATCGCCGTCCAGATACACATCGGAATATCCGTGTTGAAGATCGGGAACCTTATCCATCCGGCGCCCTACACGGGAAGGATCCGATGAGATTACGATGACGCCGTTGTCGACATAGTCGATGGCGTGGTAGGTCCGCCAGGTCGGAATATGCCGCACGCCCGCTTCGATTTCCTTCATGAACGGATGTGCTTCTGGCTTGAATACATCTGTGGCGACAATTTCAGCGAAGTAATTTCTGGACACTTCTGGCGGGGCCTGGCTAACCAGCAGCGCCAGTTGCCGGGCTAACTTTTCATTTGCGCCGATAAACCGGATTACCCCCTGTTGCTTGGCGTCTGTAAAACTCATCAGGCCATTAAGTGCTGTCCTGACCTCCAGAACATATATCTGGTTAAAAACATAAATAATTAGCCCGATCGATATCGGAATGAACATGCCTGCGGCAAGGATGATCTTCCACTTGATCTTCAGATCAGAAAAACGCATGCATTACCTCCTAAAATAGGCTGGCAAAGTAAAAGTAGTTCATGAGATATTTTTCTGACATGGTATTACATAGAAACTTCCCGTGCCCCAGACAGCAATGCACTATCCCCATTCGGATCAGGTGGGGGACTATCAGTATGTTTTACTGGTAGCCACACCTTGAACGATGTTCTTATACCCATCTCGCTTTGCACTTCGATCCTGCCGTGATGTCTCTGGATAATGCCATAGGAAAGCGACAGTCCCAGTCCTGTACCCTTACCGATGGATTTGGTGGTGAAAAACGGATCGAAGATTTTCTTCAGATTTTCCACGGGAATTCCCTTGCCGGTATCGGCAATCTCCACCCACACTTCATCACCCTCTCGTCCGGTGCGTATGGTGATCGTACCGCGCTTCTCGATTGCATGTGCGGCATTTACCAGCAGGTTCATGAACACCTGATTGAGTTGCGAAGACAGGCACTCAACTTCAGGCAACTCACCGTATTCCCTGACCACATCCGCCTTGTTCCTGATTTCGTTGTGGACGATATTCAGTGTGCTTTCGATATCGTTATGCAGATCGGTGAAGTGCCATTCATCGTTGACATCTACGTGCGAAAAATCTTTCAGATTCTGCACGATAGTCTTGACTCGCGTGATTCCTTCCCTGGACTCTTCTAGCAAGGCGCGAAGGTCTTCTTTGAGAAAAGCAATGTCCAGCTTATTTCTGGCTTCCATGAGTTTTTCACGCACGCCGGCATCGGCGATTTCTGGTTCAGTCTGTTCGTACAGGTTGAGCATACAGAAGGTATCCTGCACATATTTCTCCAGCGTACCCAGATTGGAATAGACGTAACCGATCGGGTTGTTGATTTCGTGTGCCACGCCCGCCGCCAACCGACCTATCGTGGCCATCTTTTCTGCTTGTTGCAATTGTCCTCTCATTTCGGAAATTCGCACCAGAGCCTTCATTTTTGCGCGCAGGACATTTTCCGATAAATTTTTTGGCAGAAAGTCATCGCCGCCGGCATCAATCGCCATTACCATGTTTTCCGCCGAGTCAGAAGCTGTCAGGAATATCACTGGGGTCCATGCCAATTGCTGTGCCGCCTCAAAGGCGCGAATTCGCTTGGTTGCCTCATAACCGTTCATGGTCGGCATCTCAATGTCCATCAATATCAGATCGGGTGGCGATTCGCAAAATTTTTCGAATGCCAGCCGGCCATTTTCGAGAACACTTACATCGTGACCAAATGATGTCAAACGCGGCACCATGACGGCCGCAACGGTACGAGAATCATCAACCAGAAAAATCTTCATTTTTTCTCCGGAAAAAATTGCTTTGCTCGCCGATATTGTCTTTCAGCCGACATGGACGTTAAGCGTGAGCGGATGACCATCCATGCGTTCGAACCCTCTGATCTGTTCAATAATCTTTTCGTCCAATACATGCCCTTTAGCCAGCAACATCTCACCGGTATGGGTCATCAAGTCTCGCGAAAGCATCATACCCGGTTTCGCTTGAGTGGAACGCAACAACAGTTCAGTGCTGCTCTCCACCGCAGTGCCGGCTTTGCTCACCTCATCCAGAAAGGCATCCAGCACCGCCGGATCGTAACGATTAGCTCTGCCGTCCTGAATCAGGATCTGTGCTTGCGCCAACTTCATGGGCCTGGCGTGACTGGAGCCCATCAAGGCGGTATCGTAATCCTCGACAACGGCAAGAATGCGCGCGCCCAGCGGTATGGACAGGCCGGGCAAATGTTCCGGGTAGCCGGTTCCATCGAAGCGTTCGCGGTGGCAGCGGATCAATTTGGCTGCACCTTGCAGTTGCTCCAGCGCCATCAGAGCCATTTCACCCTTGACCGGATATTTGACTACCTCGGCGCGCTCATCGAAAGTCAGACTGGAAAACGGCTTGTCCAGCAGTCGATCCGGCAGGCCGATCTTGCCGACATCGAGCAATAAACCGGCAATAAAGACATCCTGCACTTCCGCAGCACTCATGCCCATGTTCTGCGCAAGCGTGCGGGCAAGCTCGGCGACACGGCGTGAATGCCCGGCCTTGCTCGGATTGCGCATCTCGATCAAATTGGAGAAAACACGCACCGAGGTAATAAAACTTTTCTTCAACTTCTCGTGAGCCACGTCAAGGGATTGCATGGTCTCGTTCAATGCGTTGGTGCGCGCCAACACCTTTTCTTCAAGATGTGCGTTCAAATCCTTCAGTTCCTCATTCTGTCTGTGCGTTAATACCTCCAGTCGCTGTTTTTCGCGTTCCAGCATTTTCTGCTGCAAGGCATGTTTGACAGTCAGCGCGATATCGTTGTCTTCCCAGGGTTTGGCTACGTAGCGATAAATCTGCCCCTTGTTGATGGCATCGATGGTCGCACCGATCTCGGCATACCCGGTCAACAGGATGCGCACCGTCTGGGGCCACCGTTCACGAACTTTTTCCAGGAATTGCGCGCCATTCATTTCCGGCATGCGCATATCGGACACCACCAGATCGATGCTCTCCTGCGCCAGTATCTCCAATCCTTGCGCACCGCCCTCCGCGGTAAATATCCGATAACCGAAAGGACGAAACAAACGTTTCAACGATGACAGTATGTTCGCCTCATCATCGACAAACAGTATCGTCGCCGGAATCTCCGGGGTTTCAGCGGCCTCGTTCATCTGCATTCCCATCCTTTAAATAATTGTTCATTACGTCCCGTTTCCTGTCTGTTCAGGCTGCCTGACCGGCAACCACACACGGAAAGTCGTGCCACGGCCAATTTCGCTTTGTACTTCGATCCTGCCCTGATGTTTCTCGATAATGCCGTAGGAGAGCGACAGCCCCAGACCCGTGCCCTTGCCGACGGGTTTGGTGGTGAAAAACGGATCGAAGATTTTTTTCATGTGCTCCTGAGAAATTCCCTTGCCGGTATCGGCGATCTCCACCCACACCTCATCAGCTTGCCGTCCGGTGCGTATTGTAATTTTACCGCGCTCCTCGATTGCATGTGCCGCATTGACCAGCAGATTCATGAACACCTGATTGAGTTGCGAGGGCAGACATACAATCTCAGGCAGCTCTCCATACTCTCTGACTACGTCCGCCTTGTACTTGATTTCGTTGTTGACGATGTTCAGCGTACTTTCAAGGCCAATATGCAGATCGGAGCTATGCCATTCATCGGCGGCATCCGCGTGCGAAAAGTCCTTCAGGTTCTGTACGATATTTTTGACCCGGGTGATGCCGTCTTTCGATTCACTCATTAAATCGCGCAAATCTTCCTTGAGAAACGCAATGTCCAGTTTATCTCGTGCCGCCTTGAGTCTGCCACGTACCTCAGGGTCGCTGATCGAACCCTCCGCCTGCTCGTACATTGCCAGGATGGCAAAGGTGTCCTGTACATATTTTTCCAGTGTACCCAGATTGGAATAAACATAACCTATCGGGTTGTTGATCTCGTGCGCCACGCCCGCTGCAAGCTGGCCGATGGAAGCCATCTTATCCGATTGCAGCAGGTGATTTTGGGCGTCTTTCAGTTGCTGGTTAAGTTGCTGCAATTCGATCAGCCGTTGCCGCTGCTCGCTATGCAACCGGATGTTGCTCAAAGCCAGGCTGACCATACCCAGCAAGGCCATGCCTATTTCCAACTCAGACTCAGTGAATGGCGGTTTGTCGCCGGTTCGATTCATGCCGACCGACGCACCTATGCAACGATTCACGGAAACCCCACCGATGGCACCTTCTTCGGTTTTCAACGGCCAGCACATCGCAGAGGTATTGGCGGCTTGGCCTTGCCTTTCTCGATTCCGCTGAAACCGAGTATCGCTGGAGGCATCACCGTTCAGCAACAACGGCGTGTTTTCCTTCAGCACCCAGCCAAGCACACCTTCTCCCGGTGCGATTTGCAGGCCAATAACGCCAGTCGGCAGATCGATTCCGGCAACGATGGTCATATATTTCCCATCTTTATCCAGCAAAGCGAGTGAGCCGCTGTCCGCCTCGAATCCGTTCACGATATGCTGCAGAATGCGCTGATAAATGGACGAACCGTCCTCCACGTCAGCCGAAGCCAGCCCCATGAGATTCAGGTCATAAACCCAGCTCAGTTGTTTCAGTTTATTCAGAGACACAGGTTCCTCCTGCGTGAGCGGCCAAAGCCGGTTTCAAGTGGATCAGGGTGAGGCGCGCACGCTTCGACGTTGTAAATTCTTTGCCCGGCGCTTAGGCAATGGCAGTCACGCGAATTCTCGTTGTTCACCATGCCTCCGCAGACAGGTTCAGGCTGCAACCGCTTTGTAACAGGCGCGTCATTTCTTCACCGGGGACCGGGCGGCTGAACAGGTAGCCTTGTATTTCATCGCATTGTATTGTGCGCAGATAGATCAGTTGTTCGATAGTCTCCACTCCCTCCGCGATTACCGTCAATCA
>JAJXTL010000076.1 GCA_021783855.1 Pseudomonadota bacterium | reverse complement strand
ATGGGGATGCCCCACGATCACAGTGACACCGTGGATTTGACTGGCCAGCTCGCTCAAAGCCGTCTGACAAGCCGCTAAAAATCCGTCGCGCAGCAATAAATCTTCCGGCGGGTAGCCGCACAGACTAAGTTCGGGCGTCAACAACAGTTCCGCGCCGGCAAGCCTGGCCTCCTCAGCATAGCGCAGAATTTTGGCAGCATTCGCTGTCAGGTCACCCAATTCACAGTTGATTTGTGCAATTGCCAGTTTCATAGCAGCTTATATAAAGTTATAGACGCATATCATATATGACAGTAGAAAGATGCCGCGTGCCGTTACATAAAAAAGCGGGCTGTTGCCAGCCCGCTTTTTCAGAACATGCAAGACTTACTTAAACTATTTTGATGTTCGCGTCGCGGCAACTTCGACTTCTACGCGGCGGTCAGGTGCCAGGCAGGCGATAAGTTTCTTGGTTTTTTTGTTGCCTTTACATTCACCGGGTTTCGTCACGGGATCCGATCCGTCTACGCCCGTAGCCTCAATTTTATCTGCCGGAATTCCTGCAGATTCAACCATATAGGCCTTGACCGCTTCGGCGCGGCGCTGGGACAGCTTCACGTTGTAGGCATGCGAGCCAATCCGGTCAGTGTGTCCCGTCACCTTGATGGACTCATAGTCGGCCCCCTTAAGGCCGGCAGTAAACTTGTCAATCGCCGCTTTACCAGAAGGCTTCACGTCCGCCTTGCCGAAATCGAACAGGGAATCCGCAGAGGAATCAGCAGCGAAAACCGTCTTCCTGGAAACTGGCGTCGGCGCAACAACCGGAGCCGGCTTGGCCTCTTCCTTCACCACGACCGGTGCTGCAACAACAGCGACTACAGGCGCAACATAAGGTTTTTCGAAGTAATAATTCACACCGATAGTGAAGTTCTTGTTATTTAACTTCTGCGTATTGTTATTAAACTTGTCGGAAATAGTCGTGTATTCACCTGCCACGCTCCATTGAGGTGCAAACTTGTATTCGACGCCCAGGCCCAGATGGGCACCTGAACCGGTACCCATCGCCTGACCACCTCGCAGACTAGCCGAACCATAACCCAGTTTTGCATAGGGCAGCCAGTCACCTGATGGCACGCCCAGCTTAAAATCCAGGCCGTATACATCGCTGCGGTAATCCAAGTTACCAAAAGGAACAGTATTGTGTGTTTTAGTCTGGTTAAAATCTGCGAAACCATCCACACCCAACAGGAAATTAGTGCTCATATCCCAGTTGTAGCCAGCCTCAAAACCGTAGGTACTCGGGCTCTTTGAATTGGCCGCTGGACTTGTAGCCGTACCCGCTCCGCCAATATCGGAAGTGTTTGAGCCTGCCTTGGCGCCGACCAGTCCGCCGGAAAATTCACTGGCTTGTGCAACGGAAATGCTCAGCAGCGCGGCTGCCAGCGCGATTGTCATTGTGCTTTTTTTCATCATGCCATCCTTTTTATTTATTAAAGTTCTTAAAAAATCGACCCGATGCGATATTTCATGAGCATCTTATCCCAATCCCTCACATGCACAACCGTTGTTGCAAAAATACAACATGTGCAAGATTCCCCGTTTTAAAACCAATTATTCCTGTACTCGCTTTTCTTCCTTGATCACCGAGCGAATTTCCACCCGGCGGTTCAGCGCACGGCCGGCCTCTGTTTTATTGTCTGCAACAGGCTGAGCAAATCCGAATCCCTCGGTACGGATGCGCTCAGCCGCAACTCCCCGTTCGACCAGCGCCGCCTTGAATGCTGCGGCTCGACGTTCTGATAATTTCCGGTTATAAGCCTTTTTGGACTTGCCTGCCCGATAATCGGTATATCCGGATACACTCAATTGTGCGTCCGGATACAGTCTGGCAAATTCAGCCACTTCGTCCAGTCTGATCTTTGCATCGCCAGACAGTCTGACCGAGTCAGTATCAAAATTGACGCCCGTAAAAGTGACCGGCCGGTCTTCCAGCAGCGTCTTGAAAACTTCTTTTCGTTCCGTATCAACAGGCGCTACGACATGCTTCGTCTCCTCGACCGGGACTGCAACTTTGAGCATCTCGCGGCGGGCGACGGCTGTCGACAGCACGGGAACGCTTCTGTCGAAGTAGTAATTCAGACCGAGCATGAAATTATCGTTGTTGAGTCTGACAGCCCCGGAGTTGATACCCGCATTACTGTATTCACCCGTCACGCTTAAACCGGGATTGAACTTGTATTCCACCCCCAAGCCAAGGTGCGCACCGCTTCCGGATAGCTGACTGGCATCACCATTGCCTATGGTGCGCGCAAAACCCAACTTGGCGTATGGCAACCAGTCACCCATGGGTCGACCAAACTTGCCCTCAAGGCCATAGGCACGACTGCCATAACTCACCAGACCCGGATTATGCACAGCACTGCCATTCAAGTCAGCGAAACCATCCACGCCCAGCAAAAAAGCATCGACATCCCAGTTATAGCCACCTTCCAGACCGAAGGCTGTCGCACTTACCTTATTCAGCCCGCTCTGATCAGACTGGTTGTATCCCAACTTGGCACCCAGCCATGCGCCGTCAAATTCGCTCGCATGCGCTGCACTCATGCCTGACAGGGCGGCTATCAACGCAAAGGTAGTCATTTTCATTGCTGCCTCCCATCATCAGTAGCTCTGCAGAACCGAAAACAACAGCGGACTAATTGCCCGCCATCCGCTGACGCCTTGCCTCAAACAGACAGATACCGGCACTCACCGACACATTCAGGCTTTCCACGCTGCCCAGCATGGGAATGCGCACCAGTTCATCGCAGGTCTCCATCGTCAGACGGCGCAGCCCCTCGCCTTCCGCGCCCAGCACCAGTGCGAGCGCACCGGTATGCCTGAAGCTGTGCAAGTCCTGTTTGGCCTCCCCTGCCGCGCCGACCACCCAGATGCCGCTCTCTTTTAATTCACGCAAGGTACGGGCCAGATTGGTGACGGTAATATAGGGCACCGTTTCCGCCGCACCACATGCGACCTTTTCAACCGTCGCCGTGATGCCCACTGCACGGTCTTTCGGCGCAATTACCGCATGTACGCCGAACGCATCTGCACTGCGCAGGCAGGCCCCCAGATTATGCGGATCCTGCACGCCATCGAGCACCAGCAACAACGGCGGCTCGGTGAGCGTATCGAGCACATCGGATAAATGTTGCACGCGCTGCGCTGCATCCACGCGTGCCGCCACCCCCTGATGCCGGGCACCTCCCGCCATACCGTCCAGACGCGCACTGTCCACCGGAATGACCCGCACGCCACAGGTTTCGGCCAGCGCAATCAAATCGCGCATGCGCTGATCCTGTCGCTGAGATTGCAGATAGATTTCCATCACACCGTCCGGATTCTGCCGGATGCGTGAGGTCACGGCATGAAAACCGTAAATGAGCCGCAAATCAGCCATGCTATTTGCGCCCCTTGGAGTGACCAGCCACTTTGTCGCCGTTTTTTGGCGGCTTAGTGGAATGGCCAGTAGTTTTATCAGATTTTTTCTTAGGCTTTGGCGCGCCTTCAGACTCTTCCACTTCCGAATGTAATACAAAGTCTATCTTGGTGCTTTCCATATCCACCTTGACCACGCGCACTTGCACGCGATCTCCGAGACGGTAACTCTGTCCGGTACGCTCGCCCAGCAGATGATGTTTGGCAGCATCGAAGTGGAAGTAGTCTTTGCCCAACTCTGAGATATGCACCAGCCCCTCGACATACAAATCGTCCAGTGAGACGAACATGCCGAAACTCGTCACCGAAGAGACGGTGCCGGTAAACACGCTGCCCAGATGATCGCGCATATAGAAACACTTCAGCCATGCCTCCACATCGCGCGTCGCATCGTCGGCACGGCGTTCAGTCATCGAACAATGGATACCCAGTTCGGCCCATTTCTGCGCAGGTTTGTATTGTTTTCCCTGCAACACCGCCTTGATCGCGCGATGCACCAGCAGATCGGGATAGCGGCGGATCGGTGAGGTGAAATGCGTATAAGCATCATATCCCAGACCGAAGTGTCCGATATTTTCGGGCTCATACTTGGCCTGTCGCAGGGAACGCAGCATCACCGTCTGCAGCAAACCGGCATCCGGACGCCCCTTGATGCGTTTGAGCAATTTTGAATAATCTGCCGCTTGCGGTTCATCATCTCCGGTCAGCCCCAGACCGAACTCCTTCATGAATTCACGCAACGCTTCCAGCTTCTCTGGCGTCGGCCCCTGGTGAATGCGGTACAGCACGGTATGCTCATGCTCCTGCAAGAATCCCGCCGCACACACGTTCGCCGCCAGCATGCATTCTTCGATCAGTTTATGCGCATCGTTGCGCACCACCGGCACGATGCGCTCGATCTTGCCCTGATCGGTGAAGATCATCTGCGTTTCAACCGTCTCAAAGTCAATCGCGCCGCGCTTCTCGCGCGCCTTCAACAACTTCTGAAACAGCTCATAAAGGTGCTGCAAATGCGGCACGATGGCGGCATTGCCCGCAGCCAACTCGCCATCAGGCTCTGCCAGCATTTCCGCAACCTGGTTGTAAGTCAGGCGCGCCTTGGAATGCATCACCGACGGGTAGAAACGGTATTTCACGATATCGCCCTTGGTGCTGATCTGCATGTCGCACACCATGCACAAGCGATCAACCTCTGGATTGAGCGAACACAGGCCGTTGGACAACTCTTCCGGCAACATCGGAATCACCCGGCGCGGGAAATACACCGAATTGCCGCGCAGAATGGCCTCCCTGTCCAGCGCGTCGTTACTTTGCACATAGTGACTGACGTCGGCAATCGCCACCACCAGTCGATAGCCACCCTTCACAGGCTCGCAGAACACGGCATCGTCGAAGTCGCGTGCGGTTTCGCCATCGATAGTCACCAGCGGCAGATTGCGGATATCCTCACGCCCCGCCCAGTCCTGCTCGGAAACCACGGGGGAAATTGCCTTTGCCTGGCGCTCCGCGTCCTTGGGAAACTCATACGGCAGATCATGCTTGCGCAGGGCAATTTCGATTTCCATGCCGGGATCGGCATAATTACCCAGCACCTGAACGATGCGGCCTATCGGTTGCGCGTGCTTGTCAGGATGCTTGAGAATCTCAAGGATCACCACTTGCCCCGCCTTGGCACCACCCGATTCACCTGATGCCACCAGAATATCCTGAGTGATGCGACGATTCTCCGCGACCACGAACTGTATGCCGTGCTCTTCATACAAGCGTCCGACCACTTTGTTGTTGGCACGCTCCAGCACTTCGACGATCTTCGCCTCGGGGCGGCCGCGACGATCAACACCCGCTTGCCGCACCATCACCACGTCGCCGTGCAACACCTGGTGCATTTCCTTTTCGGACAGGAACATGTCCGGGCTACCGTCCTCAGGGATCAGAAATCCGAAACCGTCAGGATGGCCCTGCACTTTTCCTTTGACCAGATCCAGCTTGTCCATCACGCAAATCGCACGTTTGCGATTGCGCATGATCTGACCGTCGCGCTCCATCGCTCTTAAGCGGCGCGAAAACAAGTCTTCTTCATCCTCTTCAATCACCAGTTTATCGAGCAGTTCATCATCGCTCATCGGTGCACCCTGCTCGGTCAGAATCTGCAAAATGAATTCGCGACTCGGCAGCGGATGTTCGTATTGTTCACGCTCGCGTTCCAGAAAAGGGTCCTGTAAACGTAAATTATTTTTCTTTTTCATTGACAAATTGTCCTTTAACTATTAAATTGCGCGGCTTCAGCAAGAAGCATTGCCCAGATGGCGGAATTGGTAGACGCGCACGGTTCAGGTCCGTGTGCCGCAAGGTGTGGAGGTTCGAGTCCTCTTCTGGGCACCAAAAACAAGATAGAGCCAGCGCAAGCTGGCTTTTTCTTTGCCAAGAAAGCGAAGCAACTGCTTGCTTCGCGCCAGGACTCGAAAGGCATCCGATGCAACGGATGCCGGGGTCGCGCCTGCGCCACCTTCCCTCTTCTGGGCACCAAAATACAAGAAAGAGCCAGCGCAAGCTGGCTTTTTCTTGGGGCCCGGAAAGCGAAACACCTGCTTGCGCAGCGTCTGGACTCGAAGGGCATCCGGTGCAACGGATGCCGGGGTCGCGCCTGCGCCACCTTCCCTCTTCTGGGCACCAAACAAGTAAGGCCAGCGCAAGCTGGCTTTTTCCCGGAATTTCACCTGCTTGCCCGGCACGTTACTGACAGACATCCACGACACTAAAAAAACCCCGCAAAACAAACCGGTCAGGCTAAACGCAAAACCGTGTGATTGCGGCAAAGTTATCATTTTTTTACCATTTAAATAATAACTTACTCAAATGGATGACGCAACACGATGGTCTCATCACGATCAGGTCCTGTGGACACCATATCAACCGGGACACCGCAGATACTGGCGATACGCTCCAGATAATTGCGGGCGGCCAACGGCAGATCTTCATATCGTTGCACACCCACCGTACTTTCCGACCAGCCAGGCATTTCCTCGTACACCACCTGACAATCGCTCAGGGAATCCGCTCCCACCGGCAGAATATCGCTTTCCATACCATCGAAGCGATAGGCGACGCCGATGCGCACATTTTCCATGCCATCCATCACATCCAGCTTGGTTACACACAGACCGGACACGCCGTTGATCTGGATGGAACGCTTGAGCGCGGCCGCGTCAAACCAGCCACAGCGACGCGCGCGCCCCGTCGTGGAACCGAATTCATGGCCGCGACGCGCCAACCCTTCGCCGACGGGGTCGCACTTGCCCACGGCATCATACAACTCGGTCGGAAAGGGACCCGAACCCACGCGCGTGGTATACGCCTTGGTAATACCCAGCACGTAATGCAGCATCTGCGGCCCGACCCCGGCACCGGCGCAGGCTGCCCCCGCGATACAGTTGCTACTGGTGACAAATGGATAAGTGCCGTGATCGATGTCCAGCAATGCACCCTGAGCGCCTTCAAACAGCAACCCCTTGCCCGCCTGGTTAGCCTCATACAATGCGCGTGGCACGTCCATCACCAACGGCTTGATACGCTCAGCCAGCGCCAACGTATCGTCCAGCGTTTTTTGAAAATCCACCGTCGCCGTATTGAAATAATTTTTCAATACGAAGTTGTGGTAATCCAGTACCTCGCCCAGCTTGGCAGCAAAGCGTTCGCGGTAAAAAATATCCTGCAGACGTATCGCGCGGCGCGCCACCTTGTCTTCATAGGCAGGGCCGATGCCGCGCCCGGTGGTACCAATCTTGGCATCACCCTTGGCCAACTCGCGCGCCTTATCAATCGCCTCGTGATAAGGCAGAATCAGCGGACAGGCTTCCGAAATCTTCAGGCGTCCGTACACATTGATGCCGGCCGCCTGCAACTCATCCATTTCCTTGAGCAGTGCCTGCGGGGACACCACCACACCGTTACCGATATAGCACATGACGTTATCGCGCAAAATACCGGAAGGAATCAGGTGCAGCACGGTCTTTTTGCCGCCTATCACCAGAGTATGACCCGCATTGTGTCCACCCTGAAAACGCACCACGCCTTGTGCATGATCCGTCAGCCAGTCGACGATTTTGCCCTTGCCCTCATCGCCCCATTGGGTACCGATTACAACGACGTTCTTAGCCATTATGAAACTTTCAAATTTAAGAATTATTTGGAAATCACAGGGGTACAACCTGCCAGTCACCATCTTGCAACAGCAGATCGCGATCACATTGCAGCTCACCGGGAAAATCCGTGCTGCCAGGCAGGCTCACCACCACCACCTCACCCATCGCCCGCAGTCCTGCGATTTTTTCGGACAAGGCAATATCATTCAGATAGGGTGCGCGTATCGCAAGCCGTACAGCTTGAGGCTGCAGCAGGCGATACAGCTGGCGCAAGTCCATGCTGAATCCGGTTGCGGGACGCGCACGCCCGAAGCTCTTGCCAAGATCGTCGTATCGACCACCCAGCGCAATCGCATCGTGACTGCGCGCATGATAGGCGGCGAACACCATGCCGCTGTGGTAATGATAACCGCGCAAATCGGCCAGATCGACACCCATGCTGCCCACCTGCAATTTAGTTGAAATGGTTTGCAAATCATCCAGGGCGGATACAATTTCCGGCAGATCGGGCAACAAGGTACGCGCCCGTTGCAGCACCTCTGCACAACTGCCATACAGCGTGGGCAATACCATCAGAGCAGCGCGCGATACCTCATCCAGCCCGCCCACCAGACCCTGCAAGGTCGTACTATCCTTGTTTTGCAGCGCCGCAAACAGCTCGGCTTCGAGATTCTTGTCCAATCGGGCATGCTTCACCAGGGCGCGAAACACGCCGACATGACCCAAGTCCAGATGCACATCCTGCACGCCGAGCAAGGCCAGCGACTGCAACATCAGTTGCTGAATTTCCAGATCGCTTTCAACACCCTGATGCCCATACAGTTCGGCACCGATTTGCAGCAATTCACGTGTGCGATTCAAACCGGCCGGTATGGTATGCAGCACGCTGCCTGCATAACACAGGCGCGCCACACCCTGACGATTGAGCAGATGCGCGTCGATGCGTGCCACCTGCGGCGTGATGTCGGCACGCAACGCCAGCGTACGCCCGCTCAGCTGATCGACCAGCTTAAAGGTGCGCAGATCCATGTCGTTCAGTTGACCTGTCAAATGCTTATCAGCACCACCGTCGATCAACAATGACTCGACATATTCCAGCAGCGGCGGTGCCACCAGCTGATAGCCAGACTTCCTCAAAAGATCAAGAAGCTGTACGCGCATCTGTTCAACACGCCACGCTTCGTCAGGGAGCATGTCCTGAATGTATTCCGGGAGTAACCAATTTTGCATTATTTAATCCAGTACAACAGCAGCAAACCGGCAATCATCGCGGTTAGTCCAATAAAACGAAGTTGTCCATCACGCATAGTGAGCAGACGGCGAAAGGTTTCACGCCAAGTCTCGGGAAACAGGAACGGCATTATCCCTTCAATGACCAGCATCATCGCAAAACCCGTCAGCCAGTAACTCAGCACTACTTGGCGGCCTTACCAGGGCTCTTCAAATACTTGAAGAAGGCCGAACTCGGATCCACCACCATCACATCGCTCTTGCCCTTGAAGCTCTGCTTGTAGGCTTCAAGACTTCGATAAAATGAATAGAACTCGGCATTCCTGCCAAATGCAGCGGCGTAAATTGATGACGCCTCGGCATCGCCCTCGCCCTTGGTCTGCTGTGCCTCGCGATAGGCCTGAGCCAAAATCACTTCGCGCTGCTTGTCGGCGTCCGCCTTGATCTTTTCACCCTCGGCAGCACCGGATGCACGCAATTCGTTCGCCACACGCTTGCGCTCTGCATCCATGCGGCGATATACCGAGTCGCTGATCTCGGAAGGAAAATCCACACGCTTCAAGCGCACATCCAGCACCTGAATACCAATCTTGCGCGCGTCCGCATCAATTTTTTGACGCAATACCGTCATGATCTGCTCACGTTCACCGGAAACCACTTCGTTTATGGTGCGCTTACCGAACTCCTCACGCATGCTCGAATTGACCGTCTGCCTCAGACGCGTGTTGGCGCGCTCTTCATCGCCACCCACGCTGATGTAATACTGCTTCACGTCGACAATACGCCATTTGACGAAGGAGTCGACCATCACGTTTTTCTTTTCTGCCGTAATAAAACGCTCCGGCTCCCCAGTGTCCAGCGTCTGAATACGCGCGTCAAAAAAACGCACGTTCTGTATCAACGGGATTTTGAAATACAAGCCCGGTTTGGTTTTTACACCGACGATTTCACCCAGCTGAAACACGATCGCGTTCTGGCGCTGATCCACCACAAACATACTCAGACTCAACAGAATCAGCGCAATCACCGCACCGATCAGGATATTAGCTACTTTCATCGGGCCTCCCGATCACGGCTCAGCAGCGAATCTCGCGCACGCTGTGCCGCACTATTGTCATTATTCTGTGATGTAGCCGCCTGCGGTTCAACCTTGCCCACCGGAAGTCCTTCTGCAGGTACAACTGCGGCACGACTGGCTTCCATCAACTTATCCAAAGGCAGATACAGCAGGCTGCTGCCGTTCTTTTGATCGACCATGACCTTGCTGACATTGCCCATCACTTGCGACATCGTATCCAGATACATACGCTCGCGAGTCACCACGGGTGCCTTCTCGTATTCGACCAGAATTTGCTTGAAGCGACTGGCATCACCCTCTGCGTTGGCGATCACGCTTTGTTTATAACCTTGCGACTCCTGTATCAGCCGGGCTGCCGTACCACTCGCGCGCGGGATTACATCATTGGCATAGGACTGACCTTCATTCTTCTGCCTTTCCTTATCCTGTCCGGCCTTAACCGCATCGTCAAAAGCAGCCTGCACCTGCTCGGGCGGCTGTGCATTCTGCATGGTCAGCTTACTGATCTGAATGCCCGACTTGTAGCGATCCAGAATTTCCTGAATCAGCTTGGTCGCAGCAGCAGCCACCTGTTCGCGTCCTTCGTAAAGCACAAAGTCCATCTTATTCTTGCCAACCACCTCGCGTATCGCGGATTCCGCCGCCTGACGCACGTTCTCGTCTGGATTGCGATTATTGAACAAATATTCAGCAGGGTCATTCAGAAAGTACTGAACCGCGAATTGAATATCGATGATATTTTCATCATCCGTCAGCATCGGCGACTCTTTCAACATCTTGTTCTTGACGTTATCGCGATAACCGACTTCAACGGTCCTGACCTGGCTCAGATTGACAATTTCCACGGTTTCAACCGGAAACGGAATATGCCAGCGCGGACCGGGTTGCGTGGTTTCCAGCATCTTGCCAAAGCGCAATACCACACCGCGCTGACTCGCATCGACAATATAAAAGCCGCTTGCCAGCCAGATCAGTACAGCGATGATGGCGATCAGCCCCAGCCCGCCACCGTTCAGCCTGGGCATGGCAGGTCCGCCGCCCTTGCCGGCACCGCCTTTATCGCCCATCAAGGATGCCACCTTCGCGTTCAATTTACGCAACAGCTCTTCCAGATCAGGCGGGCCGCCGTTCTTATTACCCCATTTCGGGTCATTCAATCCCATGGCTCATTTCTCGCTTGTTTAATTTTATTTTCGATTTGTTCAGAGGCAAGCTTGGCGTCTCGTGCCTCGGACAAGGCAAGCCTGAGCCCATCCAGTCCGGCACCGCTTTTCGCGCTCAGAAAAACGCGGCAGATTCTACCATAGTCGTCGCGCTGCACACCCGGCGGTATATCGGTCATATCTACTTTATTCAGCACCAGCAACTGCGGAATGTCCCCTGCTTCAATTTCCGCTAGCACCTTGTTCACTTCACTGACCTGATCGTCGCGATTCGGGTTACTGGCATCCACCACATGCAACAGCAAATCGGCCTGTACGGTTTCCTCCAGCGTACTGCGAAACGCGGCAACCAGACTATGCGGCAAATGCCGGATGAAACCGACCGTATCCGACAAAACGATCTCGCCCTCCCCCTCAGAAAACATCTTGCGGGAAGTGGTATCCAGCGTGGCAAACAACTGATCTGCAACATACACGTTGGCCTTGGTCAGGCGATTGAACAACGTGGATTTGCCTGCATTGGTATAGCCTACGATAGATGCGGAAAAAACCCCTGAACGATTGCGCGAACGGCGCTGCACATCGCGTTGTGCCTTGAGCTTTTCCAGACGATCTTTCAACAGATGCACGCGCTTGTCCAGCTTGCGCCTGTCCAGCTCCAGCTGCGTCTCACCCGGGCCCCGCGCGCCCACGGCAAATTTCTGCTGCCCCATATCGGTATTGAGCCCTACCAGACGGGTTGCCAGATACTTGAGTTGCGCAAGTTCAACCTGCACCTTTCCCTCATGACTTTGCGCGCGTTGCGCAAAAATATCGAGAATCAGCATGGTTCGATCGATGACGCGGGTATTTAAAGCCGCAGACAGATTGCGCATTTGCGCGGGAGACAAGTCATGATTGAAAATCACCAGCGGGATTTCCATGCGCTCTACCATTTCAGCGATTTCCTGCACCTTGCCGCGTCCGGCAAACAAGGCCGCATCCGGACGTACACGACGCGCCTCGACGGTCGCCAGAGTGCGCACACCTGCCGTTTCAGCCAGCAAGCGCAATTCTTCCAGACTTTCCCGGTAGTCTGCATCACCTAAATCTATACTGACCAGCAGTGCTGCTTCAGAAGCTTTTGACTTTTGCTGCATTACTCGGCAGCGGCCTCATCGTCATAAGAAATATTGACTGCGCGTGCCGGGACAATAGTGGAAATGGCGTGTTTATAGACCATCTGAATAACGGAATTGTTTTTTAGCAGCACCACGTACTGGTCAAAGGATTCGACCTGCCCCTGAAGCTTGATGCCATTGACCAGATAAATCGCGACCTGGACATGCTCCCTGCGCAGCGTATTCAGGAAGGGGTCTTGCAAATGTTGGCCTTTGGCGCTCATAATTATTGCTCTTTTTGTAGGTAAGTGAAACACACTTTGCCGGATTCTGACATGAAAGACTAGATGCAGCAACTAGTATGACACCGTGGGTTGCGAACGTAGTAAAGCAATCCGGTTAATCAAAATGGCCTTTTGAGAATTATTACACACCGGGCAATATCCCTGCGAGAATCGTTTTGAATAGAAGCATCTGGATTGCCACATCGCTTCGTTCCTCGCAATGACAAGCGCTGAACTTTATGGCTACTCAGGAATAACCCATCAGGCCATCACTAAAATTCCGCAATAAATATAACAAATATAATTAGTTACAAAAACAATAAATTATTATGTTAACCAATATATTTCATCAAAAATGCCATACACAAGGCATAAAAGGCATGCAAAAAAGGTCGCTACCTCGTTACAACGCCATGATGAGCGCGAATGCAACACTTTTACCAATAAACGAACTATTTTGAAAGCCTGGATCATGACTCGACACTGG
>JAJXTL010000075.1 GCA_021783855.1 Pseudomonadota bacterium | reverse complement strand
TTGTTCTGCATTACGCCTCCTCGTCAGCCAGGATTTGTGCGATATGCAGCACACGGGTGGTGTGATCCCCGTTGCGGCGCAAGCGCCCTTCGATATTGAGCAGACAACCCAAATCGCCGCCTGTAATGGTGTGGGCATGGCTGTCTGTGATGTGCCGGCATTTGTTGTCCGCCATGCGTGTGGACAGTTCGCCGTACTTGACCGAGAATGTCCCGCCGAAGCCGCAGCAGGTGGTCGATTCCACCATCTCGTGCAGGCTGACTTCTGGCATGCACGCCAGCAGCGCGCGGGGCTGTTGGTAGACGTCGAGTTCACGCAGACCCGAGCATGAATCGTGATAGGTCAACGTCCCTTTGAAGTTGCCGGGTATTTTTTTTAGTTTGGCAATAGTATGCAGAAAATCGGTCAGCTCGAAAGTGCGCGATCCCAGTGCGATGAATCTTGCCAGCAGGGCAGGGTCGTCCTTGAAAAGATCGGGGTAGTGCACGCGTACCATTCCGGCACATGAGCCGGACGGCAGGACGACATAATCGAATGACTCGAATTCGGCGAGGAATTTCAGTGCCAGCGCCTGAGCGGATTTCCGATCACCCGAGTTGTAACCGGGTTGCCCGCAGCAGGTTTGTCGATCGGGTACGATGACCTCGCAGTCGGCCGCTTCCAGTAATTCGATGACGGCAAATCCAATGCGGGGGCGCATGGAGTCAACCAGACAAGTGACAAATAATCCAACACGCATTGTTTTTCTCCGGGCCTGCGTTGCGAGATGTAACTATACGCTTGCGACATTACGCATACGAATTTTTAATCCGGCAAAAGCGCTTGTCCGCGAAAAGATTTCCGCAAGGGCAGTGTACAATACATCGCGCCAAAGACCGAACTTCCGCTCGACGCTCCCTTTGATTCGCGGCACGATGGGTGGGGAACCGATTTTTAGGCGCTGCTCTTTCGTCAGGCAACAACTTAAATTTTATTTAATTTCAGGCTGAATGATTATGAGTCACAATCGCGCCGGTTTGTATTCGATTGCACCTTGTTTTTAACAAGGTGTCCGCTCAATAAATCATGATCCTCCTGGTGTTCCAGCCGTCAGCCATATTCAACCAGTAGCGCAGAATCTGCAAGTGGAAGCCGCTCCAAACGAGAAAAAGTTCAGTTCGGAAATCATTGTCTTTACTTATATGCATGCAGAACATTCATAAAAAAATCGTCAAACGCCTGTCAATTGGTTGGCTCTTGCTGTCGCTGATCGTCGGCGGTGCGGTCGCCTATCTGGAAATAAAGAAGGTGGATAATCTGGTGTTGGGGTTGGCCGTCAATGAGTCGAGGCTCTTAACAGACGAACTCGACCGGAGCAGTGCCAGCCATATTGACATCCTGAAGAACAGGGTAGATGAATTCCTCAAAGGTCATTTCATCGCCATCGAGATCTACGATGAAAACAGGAAACAAATTCTGCGCGAGATTAACCCGCGCGGTGTGGCCGTCGAGAAAAAATTCGAATTACACTTTCATCCTTTAGCGATGGAGGATGCCACCCATTACGACAATTCTTTGATCGACGGGAAATTGTTTCTGCAGTTGTTGTTGCCGCTGCACGATAAGAGTGGGGAGTTGATCGGTTATTTGGGAGGTATCTATCATGTCGATGCCGAAACCTTTCGCAATATCGAAATCGACATTATCGGCACCTTGCTTCTGGTCGTGGCGGTTATCCTTATCACGACCATCATGCTCTACCCCATCATCATTTCTCTCAACAAGGGACTGCTCAAACTCTCCTTTGAACTGATCAGGGGCAACATCGATCTGATGGATGTGCTGGGCAGCGCTATTGCGAAGAGGGATTCCGATACCAATAGTCATAATTACCGGGTGACTATTTATGCTATTCGTTTCGCCGAAAAACTGGGACTCACCAGTGCGCAAATCCGGAATCTGATAGCAGGGGCGTTTCTGCATGACGTGGGTAAAATTGGTATCAGGGACAGTATTCTGCTCAAATCCGCCAGCCTGACCGAAGAGGAGTTTTCCGTGATGCGTACCCATGTACTGCTGGGCTCTGACATCATCAGCAGATCAAAATGGCTGGAGGGGGCAAAAGACGTAGTGGAGTTTCATCACGAGAAATTCGACGGGAGCGGTTACATGAAGGGCCTGCAAGGGAATGCAATTCCGTTAAATGCAAGAATCTTTGCGATCGTCGATGTGTTCGATGCGCTCACCTCGAAACGCCCTTATAAGCAGCCTTTCGATTTTAATAAGACCATGGAAATCCTCAAGCAAGGCAGCGGCGGGCATTTTGACCCTGAATTGTTTCCCGTATTCCAGGGAATGGCCTATTCACTTCATCAAGAGATTGCACATGCTCCTGACCGTGCGCTGGAGGCTATGCTGGGCAGCTTGATCGAAAAACATTTTTTTGAGTTTCCCCCGATGAATCGGTTTCACGGGGCGACGTAAAATCAGCATTGTTTTTGAAACGTAAAAATATGAAGAGGATCAGTTAAATGATGGATTTGCCCGTTACTGAAGATCCCGAATCGCAAAACAGAGGCAATTTTCAATTGCTCAGACTGCTGGGCGTGGCCGTTTTGGTGGGGGTACTTGGCGCGCTGGCCGTGTTGATGTTCCACAAATTCCTGTTGCTGTTTGAATCTTTTTTGTATATTTCAAATAATGGGCTGGTGGCTGACGCCGCCGGCATGTCTCCCGAAAGACGCATCATTTTCCCTGCGTTGGGCGGACTGGTTGCAGGGCTGATCTTACAATATTTCCTGATGCGCAGTAAAAATGAGCATGGATCAGACTACATGGAATCCATCATCGCCGGTATAGATGTACCGCTGCAATCAACACTTTTGAAATCACTGTCATCGGCAGCAACCATTATCTCCGGCGGTTCAATCGGCCGCGAGGGCTCAATGGTACAGTTGTCCGCCCTGTGTGGGGGCTTGTCGGGAAAAATACTTAAACTGTCCTACAGTGAACGGCGTTTCGCCGTTGCCTGTGGCGCAGCAGCGGGTCTGGCAGGTGCGTACAACACGCCGATAGCCGGCGCACTGTTTGTGGCGGAAATCGTACTGGGTAGTATTAGCGTCGGGAGTTTCGGACCCCTGTTGCTGGCCGCAGTTATTTCCGATTCGGTGGTGCGCCACATAACCAACGTGGGTCCAATTTTCGCCACGACTTCCAGTCAGCTGCAAAGTATACCGGAACTGTTTTTTGTACTGGCAACAGGCGTCATGGCGGGCCTGTTCGGGCCATTGTTCATTGCCGCGCTGAATAAGGCGCACCTGAAATTTGCATCATTACGCATGCCGCTATGGTTGAAAATGGCACTCGCCGGACTCGCGGTCGGCGGCTTGTCGGCGATACGTCCGGAAGTGTGGGGGAACGGTTATTCGACGGTAAACTCCCTGTTGCACCAGCAATGGCTGTGGCAGAGTGTGTTGCTGATCATGCTGCTGAAATTTTTCGCTACCGTGCTGACTTCCAGTTCAGGGGCTGTCGGCGGGGTGTTTACGCCAACACTGTTTATCGGTGCGGCACTGGGCACACTGGCGGGCGGCATAACGCAGTTTTTTCTACCCTCTGTGTCTGTGACCGCTTTTACATTGGTTGGCATGAGCGCGTTTCTAGCGGCTGTCACTCACGCGCCACTTACCGCGGTGATAATGGTCAGCGAAATGACCTCCGGATATGATCTTGTACCCGCATTGGTGCTGTCAAGTTTGGCAGGTTATTACATCTCGTCGGTGTTACACCCCGCCTCAATTTACGCACGATCAATACCAAACACCCATCCGACTCAAAGGCCTCCTTCGCCGACCTTTTGATGTTCTCAACGTTCGGTTGTCATGCTGGCGTTAACAAGCGGCCGGCAGGGCGGTTGTCCGTCGCGGCAATCCGGCTGCCTGTCCTTGTGCCTGCCTGCTGCTATTACCAGCTTCACAGTTGCTTGAACTGCTTGGCTAATTTAAGGCTTTGTCCTTGATAGTTTGAGTTGATGTCCTGTCCGTACAGAAGCTCGGGCCGAGCTGCCATACGCTCATAGCGCAGCCATCCGACTGTCTGTCCATGTTCGAGCAGGAAGGGTACTTCGTGTGAACGCACTTCCAGAACGCCCCTGCTGCTTCCCGCTTTAGTTGCCTTGGCGCTCCAGCCGAATCCGGGATCAAAAAAACCGGCATAATGCACCCGGAATTCGCCCGCACGGGTGTCGTACGGCAGCATCTCGGCCGCATATTCCGGCGGCACTGCAATCGCTTCTTTCGTCATGAGAATATAGAATTCATCGGGATCCAATATCAGCGAGGAGGTCTTGTGATAAAGGATAGGCTCCCAGAAATCCAGCGGATCGTAATCCCGCCTTTCCAGATCAATGCGTTTGGCATGTTTCTTCGAGCGGTATCCGATGATGCTACCTTCACTTCCTGAGCCTTTCAAATCCACAGTGAAAGGTAATAAACCCGTTTTGATCGATCTCGCGTTTGTCTCGTGATCACTGGAATCGACAATCTGGCCTTCATCGAGAAGCTTTTTCCATTCCGATGCCGCGATGGCTTTAGCTCCCTCTCCCCGCGTGCGGCGAAATCTTAGCTGGTTCAGGCGGGTGCCCGTTTTGACCACGATACTGAAACTCCGCGGGGCGACCTCTATAAACAGCTTACCCTTATATCCCTCGCTTACCTGGTCAAAACTGGTCGCTTCATCGGCAATCAAGCGTGTCAAAATATCCAGTCTGCCCGTCGAGCTCTTCGGGTTGGCAAAGGCAGCAACGTCACTTCTGAGATTAATGGATTCCAGAAGAGGAATAACGTATACGCGCCCCTTTTCAAGCACGGCGCCCTTGCTGAGATCGATTTTGAAGTCGGCAAAGCGCTCGTCGAGCTGTTTCAGTTTATCGAGCACTTTCATTCCCTTACCGGGAAGAAAACTGGTATCTACGGGGTATGCGCAATCGCCGAGGCGCAGGTCTATGCTGGCCGGCTGGATTTGGTCGTGATCCAACGGCATCATCGTGCTGACCTCGCCGCTATTCAGCATCTCATTGATCTTCTGACTCGGAAGGATGCCGGTGTAGTCGCCCCCGCGTGTCGGCGCTATCAAACCAGGATGGGCCGTTGAATCGTTTTTCGTTATTACTTCATTCATCGGATTTACTTTTCTGCACCTTGTCTTTGTCGTATCAGCAATGGCTTGTTCCATGTCGTGCAGCAACTCAAGGAACAAAATACACCGTTTTTTAATTGAGCGCTGCCAAACTTTGGCGAAAATAATCTTCTTTATTTTTCGCTACTGGAACACAGCCCAGGCTTTTAAAAATAACACCTCCGGAACAATTATAACCGAACTGCCAAAGGGGTTAGCTTCGTATTGTTTTAGCTGCCGTTATCCCGGCATCCCGTCTGTGCGGGGTTTGACAAGGACAGGGGCGTAGACCCAGACAAACATTGCAAAGGCGAACAGCCAGGCAGCCTGTGCCAGGCCTATCCACAGCAGATAATGCGCAGGGGCAATCAACGGCAACAGTACACGGGCAAGGTAGGCTGCGAACAATAAGATGAAAATTGGGGGCAGCAACTTCGAATGTTGCTGGAGGTTGCGACCGGTGTGTGCCAGCGAGATGCGCGACATCATGCCGGCGGTGATCATGCCGATGCCGCCCAGTGCGAATGCGTGCAACGCCAGAGAAGGCGGTACAGATAAAAACGGCGCGATCACCTTGAGCAGGAATCCGAAGGTGGCGCCTATATATCCCACATATAACACCCACAGCAGCGGTTTTTTCCAGATGCCTCTGGTATGCCAGCCCGCCAGTCGCAGGGAGTGGGCTATAAACAGTAAGCCGGCAAGTGCAGCGGTTGCCGGCACATTGCGCCAGAACACATCGGCAATCAGGAACAGCACAAACACATAAAGGGCGGCGCGGTCCAGCCACAAGCGGTTTTTCAGTTTCACGGGATAGCCTGCACCTTGTTCGATGAAGAACGGTAACACGCGCCGCGCCATGGAAAAGACCAGCGCAAGTAATACATACAGGCCGGAATACAGCCCCCACACGACGCCCTGTTCCAGCACGCCTGATACGCCAAGATAAAAGAGGAGATTGGCCAGCATCAGCAGCACCAGTTTGGATGCGATGCCGATCTGCTGATGCTGTTTTGCGCGCAAAATCGGCGTAAATACCGCAACGATGAGCCACAGATCGAACAGCACATCCGGCAGCGCCATCGCCAGTATTTGTCCCGGCATCAGCCACCCGCCCACCCGTGCCGCCAGCCACAGTGCCGCCAGCCCTGCCAGCGGGAATCCTTTGGGCATTGGAATTCTGGTCCAGTTGCCTACCGCAGTCAGCAAAAATCCGGCAGCCACTGCCATGCCGTAACCGAAGATCATTTCATGCGCATGCCAGTGCATGGGTGAAAACGGCAGGGCAGGCAGGTGCCAGCCGTAGACGAAAAACCCGCCCCAGATCGATATCGTGACCAGCGCATACACGCCTGCCAGCAGAAAGAACGGACGAAAGCCGAGATTGAACAGGGCGAATTTTGCTGCGGGTTGGGCCGGGTCTTGGATGAGCAAAATATAATCCTCTCAGGCGCAGGGTTGCTGTAATCCCGTACGATAGCACAAGGGCAGGGTGAAACCTGCCTGGTGAAAAGATAAAGCGCTGCGTCAAGGTGTAATCTTCGTTCCCATGTTATCTTGCGGGCTGCGGATATTAAATGGAGAAATCATGACGACATCATATGACGTTGCTGTTATTGGCGCGGGTTCTGCCGGCCTGACGGCGCTGCGCGAGGTGCGCCGCCAGACCGATAATTTTGTGTTGATCAATGAGGGCTCCTACGGTTCTACCTGCGCGCGCGTTGGATGCATGCCTTCGAAAGCATTGATCGAAGCCGCCCTTGCCTTTCACCGTCGCAAAGCATTCGCAACCTTCGGCGTGAGTGGCGCGGAGAAACTGACTGTTGATATTGCGGCAGTATTGCGTCATGTGCGCCAGTTGCGTGACAGCTTCGTTGAAGGCATGCTCAAACTCACCGATGACCTGAACGATCGCAGTATTGCAGGCCGCGCACGCTTCCTTGAGCCGCAGGTGCTGATGGTCGGCGAACGCCGCGTGCATGCGAAGAAGATCATCATCGCAACCGGTTCCCGTCCGATCGTACCCAAAGAATGGGCCACGTTCGGCACGAAAATACTGACCAGCAATAATCTGTTCGAGCAGGAAACCCTGCCATCAGCGATGGCGATTATTGGTATGGGTGGGATCGGCAGCGAGATCGCGCAGTCGCTCGCCCGTCTGGGTATCGCGGTGACGGCTTTTGATACCGCTGATTTTATCGCCGGACTGAGCGATCCCCATGTCAACAGGAAGGCGGTGGAATTATTCCGGGCGGAGTTTGCCATGCATCTGGGGCATACGGCCGAGCCTGTCATCGAAGGCGAGCGTATCCGTGTGCGAGCCGGACGCGAGAGCGTCCTGGTCGACAAGGTGATCGTCGCGCTCGGTCGCCGTCCCAATGTCGATCAGATGGGTCTTGAAAATCTGGGCGTCGAGCTCGACGAACAGGGTGTGCCGCCTTTCGATGCGCGCACCATGCAGATCGCCGATCTTCCCGTGTATATCGCAGGCGATGCCAACCGTTACCTGCCGTTGCTGCACGAAGCGCTCGACGAGGGATATATCGCCGGACATAATGCGCTGCGCAATGAGCCGGTATGCTTCGAACGACGCGTGCCGTTTGCGATTGTCTTTACCGATCCGGGCATCGCCGTCATCGGAAAGTCTTTCGATGAGCTGGACGAGGATGAAACCGTGATCGGCGAATTCGATTTTTCAGGTCAGGCGCGCGCACGTATGTCAGGAGACAATCACGGCCTGTTGCGCGTCTATGTCGACAGAAGCAGTGGCAGGCTACTCGGTGCCGAGATGTGCGTGCCGCAAGCTGAGCATCTCGCTCATCTGCTGGCGTTGGCGGTGCAGCGCAAGCTGACAGCGCGCGAGCTGTTGCGCATGCCGTTTTATCATCCTGTGCTGGAGGAAGGCCTGCGCTCTGCGTTACGCGACGCCGCCGGCAAGCTGGGCGGCGCGGATGTTTCGGATCTGGATTGCTGCGAACGACAGGGCGGCGACGCGTTAACGTGAAACTCGCGTAGCGATTCGTCTTATCCCGCCAGACCTACATAGACATTCTGCACATCATCGTCGGCGTCGATCGCGTCCAGAAATGCTTCGACTTCTTCGCGCTCGGCGTCGTTCAGCGTCACCGGATTCTTGGAGCGATAACCCAGTTGCGCCGATTGCACCGTAAAACCAAACGCGGGCAGGGCGCGGCACACCGCGTCCAGATCGGCAGGCTCGGTCAGAAACAGCGTCGCCCCTTCGTCACCGGGCTCGAAATCTTGAGCGCCTGCCTCGATGGCCGCGAGTTCTGCATCTGCGTCTTTTGTCGCGGGAGCCGCTTCTATCATTCCAAGATAGTCGAAATCCCACGAAACCGAACCGGATGCGCCGAGCTGCCCTTTGCGAAACAGCACGCGTATGTTCGGGTAAGTGCGGTTGGCATTATCGGTCAGGCATTCGACGATCACGGGCACCCTGTGCGGTGCGAAACCCTCGTAGGTGAGTTTTTCCAGAACCATGCCTTCGTCGAGCAGACCCGCGCCCTTCTTGATGGCACGCTCCAGCGTTTCCTTGGGCATGGATACTTTTTTGGCTTGCTCAACCAGCAGTCGCAGACGCGGATTCATGTCCGGATCAGCACCCGAGCGGGCGGCTACCATGATTTCCTTGGACAGCTTGCCGAAAACTTTGCCCTTGGCATTCGCAGCCACTTCCTTATGTCTGGCTTTCCACTGTGCGCCCATCTTCATTCTCTTCCGGTATTTATATCGGGCATATCTTGCCTTAACTGATGCGATGTATCAATCGCTAAGTCGGGTGATCTGACGAAAATGACGTGCAGATGGGCTGTCGTCCGGCGTGCGACCTGCTAAAATGCACTAACTTTTCAAATCCGAAAAATCCGCTATGAAACTGGAAATAAATACCATGACTGCGACAGAGCGCAGGGCAAGTATCGGTCTTGCAAGCATTTACGGTTTGCGCATGCTGGGTTTGTTCATTATTCTGCCGATTTTTGCCTTGTATGCCCAGAAATTGCCAGGCGGAAAGAGTCATCTGCTGATGGGGGTTGCGCTGGGCGCTTATGGTCTGACGCAGGCGATACTGCAAATTCCGGCGGGCTGGATGTCCGACCGCTACGGTCGCAAGCCGATCATATACGGCGGACTGGTGATATTTGCGCTGGGCAGTTTTATCGCGGCTTCCGCCGACAATATATATTGGGTGATTGCAGGTCGTGCGATACAGGGCGCGGGCGCGATCAATGCGGCGGTCATGGCGCTCACCGCCGACCTGACCCGTGAGGAGCACCGCACCAAGGCTATGGCGACCATCGGCATGACGATAGGCATCACCTTTTCCTTCTCGCTGATCCTCTCCCCGCTGCTTAACGGCGTGCTGGGCGTGCCGGGTATTTTTGCGCTGACCGGGGTGCTTGCGTTGCTGGCGCTGAGTATCGTGCGTTTCGTCATTCCGAATCCTGCGATCACGCGTTTTCACAGCGATACGGAGGCCAGCGGCAGCAAGTTTGCCGAGGTGTTGAAGAACCGCGATCTGCTGCGTCTGGATTTCGGCATCTTTTCCTTGCACGCGATTCTGATGTCGGTGTTTATGCAGGTGCCGTTCGTGTTGCAGCGCGACGGGTTGGCGGTGTCGCAACACTGGAAGATCTATCTGCCGGTGATGCTGGTTGCTTTCGCCTTGATGGTGCCACCCATCATTATTGCCGAGAGCCGTGGCAAGATGAAACAGGTATTCATGGGCGCGGTGGCGCTGGCTTTGTGCGGGCAGCTGATTTTGATGCTGATGCAGGATAGTTTGTGGGGTGTCGCGGCTGCACTGCTGATTTTCTTCACCGCATTCAACGTGCTGGAGGCGACATTGCCTTCGATGATTTCCAAGATCGCGCCGCTGGCCGCCAAGGGAACGGCGATGGGTGTGTACAGCAGCGTGCAGTTTCTGGGCGCGTTTTTCGGCGCTTCAGTGGGCGGCGCGCTGATGCAGTTTGTCGGCGGCAATGCCGTGTTCGTCTTTGCCATCGTCTTGCTGCTGGTGTGGCTGGTGGTAGTTTCAGGCATGCGCCCGCCGGCTGTGGTGCGTACCAAATTGTATCACCTGGGTGAAATGAGCAATGCCGAGGGCGCGCAATTGCAGCAAAGACTCGCACAACTGCAAGGCGTGCGCGAAGCGATGGTGGTGGCGGCAGAGGGGATGGCCTGCCTCAAGGTGGATATGCAGGGGTTTGATGAGCAGGCCGCAGAACGTATGGTGATGCCGGCGGCTAACAGTTCTTTGGCCGACAACTGAATCAGCCTTAAACAAATGGCAGTCGGTCGGCTATAATCCGTTAACAATTCTGCATAGCGGACAACATAGAGGGAGCATGAAATGTCGGTAAATAAGGTAATTTTGATTGGACGTCTGGGCAAAGACCCGGAAACTCGCTATATGCCCAATGGCGAAGCCGTCACCAACGCTACGCTGGCAACATCCGAAACCTGGAAGGACAAGAGCGGCGCAAAACAGGAAAAAACCGAGTGGCACAATCTGGTGTTCTATCGCCGTCTTGCCGAGGTGGCCGGCGAATACCTGAAAAAAGGTTCGATGATCTATGTTGAGGGCAGGCTGCAAACCCGCAAGTGGCAGGACAAGGAAGGCAAAGACCGTTACACCACGGAAATCATTGCCAACGAAATGACCATGCTGGGCGGCAAGTCGCCCGGCGGATTTGAAGTGGTTGAAGAAAATCAGTCCGCACCGCAGCGCTCTTCGGCGCCGGCAAGATCAGCGCCGGCGGCACCGGCTGCATCATCCGGTTCGGCTCAGGGGCGCAGCTTCGATAATTTCGACGACGACATTCCGTTCTAAAAGAGTACGTTTTTCAAAAGACGTTGAAAATAACCATAAAGGCCCGGAACAGCGGGCCTTTTGTGTTTTTTAGAGAAAAATTTGTTCATAATAAATTGTCTAGGAGCCTGTCGGGCTTGTCTTGTAACTCATTGATTCCATTAATGTGCGTATAAATTAAGCAAATATTTAATTGTTAAAAATCAATAGGTTGCATAGAATAAAAATTGAAATCCGACAGTCTGCTAGAGTGTGTAAATGAAATATGTTGAGAATAACTACGTCATATGTAGCAAGAGTCGTAAGCGAATTTTTTGTATCAATGGTAGGCGGAGATGAAGACCGAAGCTATCGAGCTTGATAAATACCAAATCATCCCAGTTGACTGTCAAGCCGCTTTTTGACGCCGTATCGGCAAGTGCAATAGTTTTGCAGCAACCTGCTAGCCTCACGGCTGCACGCTCTTAACGCTGATCAGCCCCACCGGGAACTCTGCCAGCAATTGTGCGACGGGCAGGCACCACCCGGACAGCCGCTGCTGCAGCTTCAACTCCTTTCCCGTGAAGGCACAGGTGTATTGGTTGTCCGGCCGATGAAAAGGCATGTCCACTGTTGTATTCCCCCAAACCTTTTCTCCCAAAGGCAGTGTATCGACGTCTCCCAGCAGTTGAGCGAAGAAACGCGGTGCCAGCGTAATGACCGTACGCCCGCCGGCTATGCGTGCATAAGCGCACAAATGAGCGGCACGTTCCCCCTTTACGGTCAGTTGCAAATATTTTCCCAGCTGAAACACTTCCGGCCAGCGCTCCCGCAATGCCAGCGCCGATCTAATGATCAGCAATTTGGCCCGACCGTCTTCCAGCGTCTCACATAACGCGCCAACCCCCGCACTGCGTTGTTGCGATGTTTGGCTTGAAAGCGTCTGCAACGCATCGAGCATAGTTCGGCGGTAGCCAAAATCAACCGGCCGCCGATTGTCCGGATCCACCAGGCTGAAATTCAATAACTCGCAACCTTGATAAATATCCGGCACACCTGGCACAGTCAGCTTGATCAATGTCTGTGACAGGCTGTTAAATATTCCCAGCCGCGCAATCCGCCGCTGAAAAGGCAGAAAATCCGTCATGAATGGACTTTCCACTGACGCATTTACCAGCGCTTCGGCAAATGCCAATACGGCGTCTTCATAGGCCGTATTGGGGTTTATCCAACTGGTATGAACCTTGGCCTCGCGTACCGCTTTGACCAGGTATTCTTTCAACCGCACGCCTAAACTCGCCATTTCATTTGCATCCGGCGTGCCAGACGGCCAGATACCTAACAATGTCTGGTAGATGAAATATTCATCGTTAGGGGTGGGTATCAGCTGCCCATCCACCCTGCATTTGAGGCCGATGTTAGCGTTGCGCCAGTGTCGTAATGCCAGCCGCCAGGCAGCGGGTATTTCAGACAACACATTAAGGCGGGCGCGCACATCCTCGCTGCGCTTGGTGTCGTGAGTGGAAGTGGTCAACATCGCATGCGGCCAGTTTCTTGCACGCGCCTGATTGGCGCGATGGAATGCGCTAAGGGTCACCCCGAATTGACGCGGGTCGCTACCGACTTCGTTGAGCGACAGCAAGCGGTTATAGATATAAGAACTGGTATCCTCCAGTCCTTTCGCCTTAACAGGACTGGTGAATTGCTGGAATTTCATGGCAAATGCGAGCACCTGCTCATAGTACGCTGGCGATTTCCCCGCTGCTGCGACAAGCGTGAGCACATCATGCAGAAAATCAAAGATGCTGGTGTCCGCTGCTTTGCTTCTGCGTTTAGCCGCTACGGTTGCCTGTTCGACGTTAACAAGATCTTCTGCCACAACTTCGCGAGCGCTGATGTAACCACGATAAACCGGGAAGCAGGCAACGATTTCAGCCAATGCCGTACGCAATCCATTCAACGTGTAATCACAGGTATGACGGTCGGCTTCAGCGATTTTAGAGAGCAGGTTGAACG
>JAJXTL010000279.1 GCA_021783855.1 Pseudomonadota bacterium | reverse complement strand
TGGTGTGACAATGCCTTTCCCGGCAGACAGGTTCAGCAGTCTTAATCCGTTTGCGGTGATTTTGCGTTACGAAGAAACACCTTACATCAGTATGTCTTTGGATGAGATGCAGCAATTGGTCGATTTGGCGTATCAGTGGGCATCCACTGCTGTGACCAAGTAAAATGGCTACAACAATTTTGAGGTTAGTATGAAAATTTTAGTAATCGGTTCCGGCGGGCGTGAGCACGCACTGGCGTGGCGCCTGGCACAGGCACCCAGGGTGCAGAAGGTGTATGTCGCCCCCGGCAATGCCGGCACGGCACTGGAAAATGGCGTGGAGAACGTCGCAATAAGCGATGTGGCCGAGTTGCTGGCGTTTGCGCAGCGCGAGAACATTTATCTCACCGTAGTCGGCCCCGAAGCGCCGCTGGCAAAGGGCGTGGTGGATGCGTTTCGCCGTTCCGGGTTGAAAATATTCGGTCCGACGCGGGCCGCCGCGCAGCTGGAATCTTCCAAGGATTTCGCCAAGGCTTTCATGGTGCGGCACAATATCCCAACCGCATTTTACGAGACGTTCAGCGATGTTGTGGCAGCACATGCCTATGTTAACAAGCACGGCGCACCGATCGTCATCAAGGCGGACGGACTGGCAGCAGGCAAGGGCGTGGTGGTGGCGATGTCGCTTGCCGAGGCACATGAAGCGATCGACATGATGCTCTCCAAAGAACATGTGGCCGGGCACCCGTCGGATAACAAGTTTGGGCAAGCCTGTTCCGAGCAAGGTCGAGGAACGGGTGCGCGCGTGGTAATCGAGGAATTTCTGGCCGGTGAGGAAGCCAGCTTCATCGTGATGGTCGACGGCAAAAACGTGTTGCCGCTGGCGACCAGTCAGGATCACAAGCGCCTGAAGGATGCGGATCAGGGCCCGAACACCGGCGGCATGGGTGCGTATTCCCCGGCCCCTGTGGTCACCCCTGAAGTGTACGCGCGTACACTGCGCGAGGTGATTATGCCCACCGTGCACGGCATGGAAAAGGAAGGTCATACTTACACGGGATTTTTGTATGCCGGACTGATGATCTCGCCTGACGGGACGATCAAGGTGCTGGAATTCAACTGCCGCATGGGCGACCCGGAAACTCAGCCCATCATGCTGCGTCTGAAGACTGACTTGCTGACGCTGGTTGAACATGCGGTGAACGGCACGCTGGATAGCGTCGAGGTGGAATGGGACAGGCGCACCGCGTTAGGCGTGGTGATGGCGGCTTACAATTATCCCGACACGCCGAGGAGCGGCGATGTGATCACCGGCTTGCCGGTCAAGGCGGAAGAAGACGTGCACGTGTTTCACGCCGGAACGACCTTGCGTGGCGGAAAAGTGGTCACCAGCGGCGGACGCGTGCTATGCGTGACTGCCTTGGGCGACAGCGTGCGAATGGCGCAGCGGCGTGCCTACCAGGTGGCCGATGAAATCCGTTTTGACGGTTGCCAGATGCGTCGCGACATCGGTTTTCGGGCGATCAAGACAAATAAGTGAAGCCGCCATCGTATCGCGCTATCGCTGCGCATTTGAAGCAGGGCGGGCTGATCGCCTACCCCACCGAATCCTGCTATGGTCTGGGGTGCGATCCGGCCAATCGTGCGGCGGTCAAACGTTTGCTTGCGCTCAAACAGCGCCCGCAACGCAAGGGACTGATACTGATTGCATCGAGCTATCGGCAGGTGGCGCGCTATCTGGCCCCGATCACGCCGGCACAACAACAGAAACTGTGCGATGCAGGAAAGCAGGCGATTACTTATTTGATGCCGACGAAAAAAACGGCTCCCAGGTGGTTGCGCGGCGTGCACGATACGCTCGCTGTGCGGCTGACAGGTCATGCGTATGCAAAACGGCTTTGTCAAAGTGTGCGCAGTGCGCTGGTTTCAACCAGCGCCAATCGCAGCGGGATGCGTCCTGCAAAAACATACGCAGAATGCCTGCGCATGTTCGGGAAAAAAGTCTGGGTAATGCCTGGACTGGTGGGGAAACGCAAACAACCCTCTACGATAATGACATGGCCGGATGGTAGAATTGTACGCAGATAATATAAAAATCAAAAAACCGGAGAGAACATGAGCGTAAACAGCGCAGCAGTCAAAAAATATCTGCTCGAATTGCAGGAGTTGATCGTTGAACGTCTGGAACAGGTGGACGGCAAGCCCTTTCTGCGCGACAAGTGGGAACGTGCAGCTGGCGGTCCTTCGACTGAGCTCAGGACAAGCATAGGCAAGGGCGAGGGGATCAGCTGCATACTCGAAGAAGGCAATGTGCTCGAACGCGGCGGCGTGGCATTCTCGCATGTACAGGGCGACAAGATGCCGGCCTCGGCTACCGCGCATCGCCCGGAGCTGGCTGGTTGCAGCTGGGAAGCGATGGGGGTGTCGCTGGTAATGCATCCACGTAATCCGTATGCCCCCACCACGCATGCCAACGTGCGCATGTTCATGGCCCACAAGCCGGATGGCGAAGCCGTATTCTGGTTCGGTGGCGGGATGGATCTCACGCCTTACTACGGATTTGATGAAGATGCCGTGCATTTTCACCAGATCTGCAAGAACTCGCTGGCGCCTTTCGACCCCGAATTGCATCCGCGTTTTAAAAAATGGTGCGACGACTATTTCTTCCTGAAGCACCGCAACGAACCGCGCGGGATCGGCGGCATATTCTTCGACGACATGAGCACACCGGATTTTGATACCGCATTTGCCATCCAGCAGAGCGTCGGCGATCACTTCCTGTCGGCCTATGTGCCCTTGCTGGAAAAACGCATGAACACGCCTTATGGCGAGCGCGAACGCGACTTTCAGTTGTACCGGCGCGGGCGTTATGTGGAATTCAATTTAGTTATAGACCGCGG
>JAJXTL010000074.1 GCA_021783855.1 Pseudomonadota bacterium | reverse complement strand
GTCGCGATACTGGAGAAGTTGGCGCTGTCGAAAATCGCCTTCTGCAACGCACCGGCTTTAACCAGCGCTTCTTCCGCCTGCTTGCGGGCGGTATTGTCGGTGCCGATCAACAGATAACCGATGATGGCGTTGTCATCATCGCGCAGCGCCGTGACCGACACGACGGCCGGGAAGCGACTGCCATCCTTGCGGATATAAGTCAGCTCGTAAATATCCTCGATACCGCGTGACGCCTTGAACACCAGTGCCTCGAAGCCCGGCAGAATCGGCGTATCCAACTCCAGACTCAACGCTTCTGCACGCTCAACCACTTCCTGTGGATCGGAAATATCCGCCGGGGTGATCTTGTTCATCACCTCAATGGCAGTGTAGCCCAGCATGCGTTCTGCGCCGACGTTGAAAATCTGAATCACGCCCTTCGCATCGGTGGCGATACTGGAAAAGTTGGCGCTGTCGAAAATCGCTTTCTGCAAGGCCCCGGTTTTAAGCACAGTCTCCTGACGTTGGGTCTCGATGAAGCCTTTTGGCGTGGCGGCTGCGGGGCTGACAGGGGTGGAATCGCGGGGAGTTTTTGACATGACTTACCTAGTGTTGAAGCGTGAATAAGTCTGGCAGATTGAGCGGCCAGCTGTGCGGGTGCAGCATCTCGCGTACTTATACACTCATTTTGCTGCCGAAGAGTAAAAGGATTAACCGGTCTGTGTAAACTTTCTGGCGATTATGTACATTGCACTGCAAACGAGGGGGTTTTTTTCTATCAACACAGACAGAGGCTTGCTGCATATTGCGTGGGCCGTACTTTTTTAGCGATGCACTTGTGTAACATCGGTTAATCCGGCTGGCCTGTCTTGATTGCCTGATACTCCGAAAAAACACCGGCCACCAGATGTCGTTTAACCTGCGCCAACCCGGCCGCGTTCAGTGTAACGATGACTTTTTCCGGCGGCACGCAGGCTTCTATGCTGTCCCAGAAATAGCGCCAGATCGTCGCGGTATCTTTTTGCCTGGAAACGAATCTGGTCAGCAGCGGTATTACGCCGCGCATATAGCTTTTCAGCAACCATCGCCCGAAACCGCTTTGCGGCCGGGTGATTTCAAGTATGCAAAGGCGGCCCCCCGGCTTCAAAACCCGTTCAAATTCCACGAAGGCCACAGAGAGATCACTGATATGCCGCAGTGCATAGCCCATGCTCAGGAAATCAAAATGGTTATCCGGAAAAGGCAGGGATTCAGCCCGGCCTTCCACCAGCACCATGGTGTTGGGCAGTTTTCCGGCAGCCATCATGCCGGGGCTGGGGTCTATACCGGTGACCAGCGCGGGATTACCCGTCAGAAGACAGGCTTGAGCTGCAACAAGTCCTGTGCCCACACCCACATCGAGCACCTTCATGCCGGTTTTTAAACCGGCTCGAACCAGCGCGTCGCGCCGATAGCCGGGACCGGTGCCGAATGCCAGCATGAACTCGATACGGTCATAATCGGCTGCGGTATTGTCAAAAATCCGGCGCAAATAAGCTTGCCTGTCCTGTTCTGTCTGGTAGTAATCGGTCAGCGGGACGTGCGGCGCATGCACCACAGTGTCAGGGGTTGTCATATATTTACTCACTTAAATTATGCCGCCGTTGATGGAAATAACTTGTCCGGTGATATAGGCTGCCTGAGTCGATGCAAGAAAGCCAATCAAATCGGCAACTTCGCCCGGGGTACCGGCGCGTTTCATCGGCACCATGCGTGCGATGTCCTGGGCTGTGAACGCCGATACGCTCATTGGTGTTTCGATAATGCCGGGCGCCACCGCGTTGACGGTAATGCCGCGACTAGCGACTTCCAGCGCCAGCGATTTGGTGGCTGAATTGAGCGCGCCTTTGGCCGCTGCATAATTGACCTGGCCGCGATTGCCGGTCAGCGCGGCAATCGACGACACATTGATGATGCGCCCCCAGCGGCTCCTGATCATCGGCATCATCAGCGGCTGGGTGACGTTGAAAAACCCGTTGACGGATACATCGATCACCCGGTGCCACTGCGCGGCCTGCATGCCGGGGAATATTGCATCGTCATGGATGCCCGCATTGTTGACCAGAATCTGAATAGGCTGATGTTCGATGAGCGGTGTCAGTGTATCGGCTACCGCATGGCTATTCGTTACGTCAAAGGTCAGCACCTCGGCGCTGCCGCCCTCTGCACAGATAGAATCGGCCAAGGTCTTTGCGGCCTGTATTCCCTGATGCGCGTGTATGTAGACATGGCAGCCATCATTAGCCAGACGCCGACAGATGCCAGCGCCTATGCCGCCGCTGCCGCCTGTGACCAGCGCTTTTATCATGAGGCGTCTCCTGAAGTGAGTAAGTCCGCGTTGATTACTACGGCGGCGCGGCCATTAAGCAGCAACTGTCCCTGTGCACTAACGCTGAACTGATAGAGGATATTGTTCTCACTGCGGGTGATGCAGATGGCTTCTATTGTCAGATCGGCGGCGATATCGTCCAGTCTGGGCACATGAATCTGTGCGCCGCGCACGCTGACCAGTAAACCCGCGCGGGCGATGGTGGCCTCTGGTGGCGCGAGCAAGGCGCCGTGCACGGCCATGGCCTGTGCCGCATATTCGATGCCGCACACCGTGTTAAGTCTGTCGTTTGTGCGCAACGGGTTGTCAGGGTTGCGATGACTGAGCGCGCGGCACAGAATCTGCTGTTCATCCCATGTTTCAACGCAATCGAGCAGGCACATGCTGCCCTGATGCGGGATGTGCGCGGCAATCCAGGCATGGTCGAATTTGTTCAGCACAGCGTGATTTCCACGGCAAGCGTCGTCCCGTCCAGATAATCGAGCACCACGCGGTCATCCGCTCGCTGCGCGATGGCGTACAACACAGGCAGGCCGCGCGCGGCCGGGATGCCGATGCGCAGGTTTTCCAGGGCGTTGTCGTCAAACCGGTCTGCCGGCATGTCGCTCAGGCTGACGATGATTTTAGCCAGCGCCTGTGCGCTTTTTTCTGGCGCCAGCACCAGTGCAATACCGAATGCATCGGGAATGGGGCGTGCGCTGAAAAGCGGCTCCGGATAGGGCGTGTCGCAGGCAAGTAAAACGGTGCGTGTGTTATCTGCCACAACCTGACTTAGCGCTTCGAGCAGTCCTGCACCGAAGCTGGCGTCAAAGGCGCACAATACCGAAGAAGTGGTCATCGCGCCGGTGGCGATACTCCAGTATCCGGCGGCCGTGTTATGCACGGAATTATGAAAGCGTGTCGGGGAAATTTGCCGGTCGCTTGATGCCAGCATTTCACAGATGGCATGACAGTTCTCCCCGTCGCCGCCGGAGGAGGAAAATACACTGGGCAGGCTGGCCGCG
The DNA here is from genome assembly GCA_021783855.1 of Pseudomonadota bacterium. The sequence continues at coordinate 9,707 of JAJXTL010000074.1, read as the reverse complement.
TTGAGTCCGGCAGCCTGGATGGCTTCCAGTCCGGTCGCCAGGGTAAGCTTGACGATTGCGCCGCTGCGCCGACGTTCTGCCGCCGGCAGCAGTGAGGGTATTGGCAGAATGGTCTTGTGTGGTTGATAAGGCCGTTGCCCGCCAAGAACCGCCTGACTGTCGGCCCAGTTGTGCAGGCCGGGGCCGGTCAGTCCGATGCCTTCGATGTATGCGGTGAGTGTCATAAACTGTCTGCCCGTCCGAAAATCAGGCTGCAATTGGTGCCGCCAAAGCCGAACGAGTTGCTGAGCACGCGCATCACCGGTTGTTGGCGATTTTGCAGCAGATAATCAAGCTTGAGCGCGGGGTCGAGTTGCTGCGTGTTAAGCCCTGCTGGCAGCAAACCGTGTTGCAGCGCCAGCGCGCAGATCACGGCCTCCAGTCCGCCGGCAGCCCCCAGCGTATGACCTGTCGCACCTTTGGTGGAACTGCATGGTGTCATCGCGCCGAATACGGCAGATATGGCGCACCCTTCCGCGGCATCGTTGTTCTGGGTCGCGGTGCCGTGCAGATTGATGTAGTCGATGTCCGCAGGCTGCAAACCCGCCATGTTGAGCGCATCCTGCATCGCCATGCGTGCCCCCCGCCCATCCGGATGCGGCGATGACATATGGTAGGCATCGCTGGATTCGCCAGCGCCCAGCAGCAGCACCGCATCAGCGCTCAAATTTTCCGAGGCGTGTTCGGGGATGCGCTCCAGCAATGCGAAGGCGGACGCTTCGCCGATCGAGAGGCCGTTGCGCTGTGCATCGTAGGGGCGGCACGCCCGTTCAGAGATCAGGCCGAGCGAGTTAAACCCATACAGCGTGGTAAGACACAGAGAATCCACGCCGCCGACTATGGCCGCATCGATCAATCCGGCAGCCATCATGCGCCGCGCCGAACTGAACACCTTGGCGCTGGAAGAACACGCCGAAGACACCACAACCGCCGGGCCTGTCAGACCGAAAAAATGGCGCATAAAATCCGCAACCGAATACGTGTTGTGCGTCGTGCCGTAAATGAAATCGGCTGGCAGTTTGCCGCTTGCCGGATCGCGCCGCCGGTAAGCCAGTTCGGTTTGCAGAATGCCGGAGGTGCTGGTGCCAAGAAACACGCCGATGCGCTGTATACCATATTTTTTGACGGCAACGCGTACCGCCTCAATAAAGCCATCCTGCATCAATCCCAGTAAGGCTAGCCGGTTGTTGCGGCAATCGAAATCGGCCAGATGGCCCGGTAGTTGAACGGTATCCACCCCTGCTACCTCGCCGATGAAAGTTTGCAAGTCGACAGTATCGAACGCGCACGGTACAAGGCCTGCACGGCGCTCGCGCAGCGCTGCCAGTGTTTGCTTAAGGCCCTGACCGATGCTGCTGGTCGCAGTGAAATGTGATAGCCAGAGTGGGTTCAATGAGAAATTATCTTAAAAAATCAATTGTCGAATTTAATATGAGGCGGCAGTTGAAGGGTAAAAACCTGCACTCGAACGGCTGCTTGCGACCAGCTGAAAACTGCGCTAGTTTACGCTAGCCGCCAACGATTGGAAACAGGGCTGAGAGCGAGCACCGATTGGAAGGGTAAAGAGGAATACAGACGCGTTAATGTCGAAGCGCTTGCCCGACTCAGCAGCCGCCCTGCATTTGAAGAACGCACCGCCTTTTGCGCGCCCTGTAAATGCAAAATCAACCGGCTTACATTTGCTGTTTTATAGCAACGCCCGCGATGTCCGCAACTTAAGGAACCGCTGATTTAATCCGTTCGTGGTTAAGTAATGACTTAGCGCAGGTTTATCGCGCTTAGCTCATTACTTAGTTGTTTTACCAAAGCCTGTCGAACCACGATCGGATTAAATACATAACAATCAATTTGTTATGCCACACCCTTCGACAAGCTCAGGGCGAACGGGTGATTTATTCAGTGTTTCCTTAAATAACAGCTATCGCAGCTATTGCCACTGCCGCTGCGGAAAGCCAGCCGAGTTCGCCGAAATACGCGACCTCGTCCGGTGTCAGCTTTTCATCTTTTTCAACTTTCGAGTTCAGCTTTTCTAATTCAGCTTGTAATTTTTTCAACTTCTCCTGTTGCGCTTGTATTTCTTTCAGCTTTTCCTGCTGCGAGGTAGGTGCATTGGCATTGGATTTTGTTTCCATGATAGAAATCTCCCGACGATAAGTATGAAAAGGAAGTAACGGCCACACTAGCCGACTTGATTTAGCACATGACGTAATAAATTCTTATGCCACATGATTTGACATATTATGCTGCGCAGCCATAGCGGTACTGTGCAGTAACGCACATAACAAGTTTTATATCAGAAAAAGTGATAACTAAGGGAAACGCTGAACAAATCACCCGTTCGCCCTGAGCTTGTCGAAGGGTGTGGCATAACAAATTGATTGTTATGTATTTAATCCGGTCATGGTTCGACAGGCTCTGGTAAAACAACTAAGTAATGAGCTAAGCGCGATAAACCTGCGCTAAGTCATTACTTAACCACGAACGGATTAAATCAGCGTTTCCTAAGGTAAGCGCGAAATAAGCTCTTTTGCGGATTGTTCAACAGCAATCCTGAATGAAATAGGCGCATTCTTTAGCGTATCAATGGAAGCTGTTAGTTCTTGAGAGCCTTCCCATGCAATCGAGCCGTTTTCACTGTCCCAAATCTGGAGATACAGCCTCATAGAGGTTAACTGTGTTTCAACCAGCCGTATCCCAAGAAACCCCCATCGCTCTTGCAATCCCTGCTGAAATCCGCCCAGCTTGAGTTGAGCTAAATAACGAACTCCGGTTACACGGGAAACTTTCCGTAATATATCTCGGCTGAAAACTCCAGTTAAGCGGGAATCTTCAAACATCTGCTTATATTCTTCCGCGAATCCGGCGCTATTGATTGCTCCGAGAGTTTCCGACAAGGGTACGATGCGCAAATCAGGCCGTGCCTGTTTTAGCGTCTCGGCGAATACCAGTGCCAGTGCTTGTTTGTCCTCCTCCTGCCCTGTTACAGAAGTCGGCGTAATAAAGGCTATACCTGAAGTTTTCAGAGCCTGAGACTCCAGATTTATGGCTCGCACCTGAGTTGTTACATGGAATTGGTTGGTGGTGGAACAGCCGGTTAATAACCACGCCGCCATGAAACCCATCATGGTTATCGCGAAAAAATGTAATCGAGTCGATGATTGAATGGCGGGACGCATTTGATAGTCTCCTGTTTCACCTGTAGCCGATAAGTTTCCTGATTACATTCCGGGGATCTTTATCTACCCCGGGGTTTCCTCAACTAACGGGCATGGCAAGTTTCATAATTTCGGGGTGGCAGCTTGCCATGCCCGTTAGAAGCTTCGATCCCGGCCAGCTCGGCCCGCACCTTTGAAAGTCTAATCGATTTTTTGGTGCATGATTCGGTGCCGGTTGCCGCCATTTCACTCTCAATTTTCACGAGATTTTCAATTTCTTTAACCCTATTTTTTCCATTCCGAGCCCCTGAAACCCCACAGATTATGTCATTAACGGGAGAAATGCCCACAAAACCAAAGTTGAACACACATAGGCACACCAAAGACAATACTGTCACCTGCGCTTTTATGTCGGTTTTTTCAGGTCGTCCGGCAGAGGCAATATTGCCTGATAGCGCTCGTTAGATAAAGAGATTTTTGAATTCCATTCCACAAAAATCATTATCGCTGCGGGTTGCCGGATCGTATATCGTGTAATTGCAACACTCTTTTTCCTGTCGGATATTTTAAAGCGTGGCGACAATAATTTATTCCATACTCGTTACGGGAGCGTCCGGGCGATGCCGCAATGACAGGATGGCGGTCAGCACGCCTAGCCCGAGGCCTGCCAGCACGTCCAGGGCTACATGCTGGCGCGTGGCCAGGGTGGAATAGAGAATGGCGATGCACCATACCCCGTTGAAGGTGAGCAGCCACAGCGGCGCATCGAAGCGGCGCAGCAAATGATGCAGCCAGAAGCCTGAAAAAACAGCGGTGGCAACGTGCAGCGAAGGGCAGGCATTGCCCGATGCGTCCATGCTTTTAAGCGAGCTGATGTCAGGATACTGCGCCCAGTTTATATCGGCTGCAGGTACAGCCGTGGGCCAGAAGTAGAAGACGATCAGCGCGGCCAGGCAGGTACCAGCCATGGACAAGCCATAGCTATAAAGCTCGCGTCGTGTGGCAAGCAAGGCAGGCGGCAGGGAGACATACAACCACAGTGACACGTAGATAGTTAAGGTCTGCGGGTGAAAGCCGATCAGGTGATCCAGCAAGGTGATCGGCATCACCGTTACCGGATAGGCGGGATCTTTGAGCAGATAAAAGTAGGCGCCGAAAAACAGGCTGATAAAAAGCATGGTCCCGATACTTTTGAGCGCCATATGTCTGGGTATCACGGCTGCAATCTGGCGATACCAGGGCGTTGTTCTGTCGTTCATGAGAGCGCCGCCCGCAAAGTGACAAAACGCAGGCCGGCAGCTTGGGCGGCAGTCAGCACAGTGGGGAGCACGTCGAGAATAACCGGAGTGCCGGCCGATGTGCGTGCCGCGTTGCCGTCGTGCAGCAGCAAAATGGCGCCCGGACGCAGATCGTGTAACAGCCTGCGACTGACGCGTGCGGCATTATTGACACGGGTGTCGAATCCGCGCGCCGACCAGCTGGCAAGCCGCAGGTCCAGTTTTGTCAGAACAGGATCGAGAAAAGGGTTGCGCAGGCCGGCTGGTGCGCGAAAAAACAAGGGGCGCTGGCCGGTAATTGCCGTGAGTGTGGCTTGGGCGGTCTGTAGTTCACGCATGAAACCTGAACGATTCATCAAGGCAAAATAATGGCGGTGATGCTGGCTGTGGTTTTCTATCGTGTGACCGCGCCGCACGATGTCGCGGCACAATTCAGGGTAGCGCGCGGCTTTTTCGCCGATGCAGAAAAAAGTCGCCCGAACGTCATACTGATCCAGCAGATCCAGCAACTGAGGCGTGACGACGGGATCCGGGCCGTCATCTATGGTCAGCGCGATTTCATGTCGATCAGCGGCGGCGGCAGGCAGCCGTGTCCAGTTCGGCCCCAGCCAGTGGCAGCGGGGCCACAGTCCAGCGAGCATCAACAGTGCGTGATTGGCAAGCACGACAAACAACACCCATCGCCACTGCCTTGGTTCTGCGATGAGAAAAATCAAGGCCGACAAGTGCAGCAGCAGCGTTGCGCGGATCAGCAGCGTGGGTTGCCATGCAGTATCGTTCATGGGATTTTCCTGGCGAAAATGGCTGAATAAATCAGCGCAAGGATCACGCCCGGTGCTACGGTGACGCCCATCGCCTGCAGGATGGATACCTTGGAGAAGGCAAGCAGGCCGAAACCTGCGACGGCGGTGAGATTGGCGAACAGCATGGAAGCCAGAGTGCGCGGCGAAATCGCAGCATGATGGGTCGCGATATCAGGGTGATCGGCACGGTCAAAAAATAGCGCGTAATTAGAACCTATCGCAACCACCAGCAGCAAGCCCACCAGATGCAGAATAATCAGCTGCTGGCCGAACAGCGCCAATCCCGCTGTGACGGTGATGACCGCCGCAGCCAGCGGCGCGATGATGCGCAGCACGCGTCGGGGTGAATGAAAAACCAGCAGCAGCAGCCCGATGATGGCCAGCAGTCCGCCAAGAGATAACTGTATGATCTCATGCAGATATCCTGAATATAAGTTGTCTGATTCGGCCTTCATATCGACAAGCAGCACATTAACTTGGGAGTCGCGCAGCGATTCAGGGATTGTTAATGACTTTTCTCGTTCGCTTCCTCTCCCTCCGGGAGAGGATTGAGGTGAGGGTTGACCTTCCTCCACTGAGTGAAGGTTGGGGTGAGGGGAGCGGGTATGAAGTGTTTTATCATTTGGGATGGTTGCTTTGTCATACCCGCTAGATAAAGCAGAAGCGCTCAGCGCCGTGCGGATTTGGCCAGCGTTGATGTCGTGACCTTCCGGAGCGGTGAGCGGCAACAGCGCGCTCCAGTGATGTGCCTGGTGGATAAGCAGGGCGTCCACTGCCATCGCCATCGAGGTTTTTTCAAGATCAGCCGCTTGCAATAAAGGCTGGTGGCGCGCGGCGTCGACATCGGATAAAAACGGCTTGAACAGTTGTTCATGCACAGGCAGCCCCTGAACCGCCATCGATAAACGCGACGCCAGTAGAGCAGGTTCAGGAAGACTGCTCTGACGGGCGAGTTGAGCGGCCTCGCTGGGCAGATAACGGCTGGGGCTTTCAAATCCGGCAAGCTCTCCCCGGTCGACCTCGGTTTGCAATATCCGCGATACCTGTTCGGCAGACTGCAATACGGATTCCTGACTCGCGCCGGATACCACGACGATATAACGCACATCAGGCGCACCCATGTCGGCGCGAAGTGCGGCATCCAGTGCCACATCGGCTTGTGACACCGGGCTCAATGAGGATATCTTGTCATTCCACAAATTGTTGCGGTGGAAGGTTAAGATGACACAGGCCGCCAGCAGCAGCAGTGCTGCCGGCCAGCGCAGTTTTGCGGCAGTCGCTACCAGACGAAAGAGTATCTTGCCGATATGCGACACATCGTGAATACGAAAGTTTGCAGGCAGCAGATGGGGCAGCACGAAGCGCGTCACCAGGGCGGCGCTGATCAGGCCGGCAATGGAGTAAAGGCCGAGTTGCGCAAGACCGGGGAAGCCTGACAGCAGCAAGGACGCAAAGCCGAATATCGAAGTAAGTACACCGAGACGGATGGTGGGCCAGAAGCGCCTGATCCAGCGCTGTTGATCCTGTTCTGATTGTACGAACAGGTAAATTGAATAATCCACCGCCTCGCCGATCAGCGCGGTGCCAAATCCCAGCGTGATGCCATGTACTGAGCCAAAGGCGAGACTGACTGCCGCGATGCCGGCCAGCGCACCGCTGATGACCGGCAGAAAACTCAATACCAGCGCGGTGAATGAGCGATAGACCAGCAGCAACAATGCTGCGATCAGCGTGATGCTGATCAGGGACAGTCGGGTGACCTGGCTCTGAATGGTGTTGCGCGAGGTGACCGAAAATACCCCGGGACCGGTCATCACAAGTTTTGCAGCGGCAACATGCGCTTCATTAAACGCCGTGCGGATGGTGGTCATGGCGTGCTGCTGCGCATCGGTGTCTGAGCCTGATGCGCGCGTTTGTACCAGCATCAGGGCACGCGAGCCATCCCTGGAGGCCCATGCACCGTCTATCATCTTCGGGCGTGAGCCGCTGTTCAGCTGGTCAAGCAACTGCACCATTTCACCGGTGGGATCGCGCGGCAGCAGGGACTTGACCAAGAGCCCTGCAGGAGAGGCGAGCAGGTCAATGCTATCGCTCAGTGCGTCATGCAGGCCGGATACAGAGAAATGCGCGGGTGTAACTTGCGGGCTTAGCAGATAGCGATTGTTGAACAGGAAAGCGCGGTCGCGCTCTGCGCTTACCGGTTCGCCGTTATTGACGCTGACAAAAGCAGGATCAGTGCGCAAACGCTGCGCCATCTGTCTGGACAGCGCAGCGCGAGCGGGGGCATCAGCACCTTCAATACCGACCAGAAGCAGGCGGGACGCCAGTCCGTCGCGTATCTGCTCCAGAAGCAGTTGCTGCGCCGGAGTGGGGTTTTTCGGCAAAAATGCCGATAAATCCGCAGTGAACTGGCTGCGGCTGATGATGATGAGACAGGCGATGAGCAATGCCAGCCATGCGGCGATCGCTGTTCTGTCGCGTGCAGGCTTCACGGTGTGGACAGCTTTTCGATGCGCATCAGCGAACTGTCGCCATCACGCTGGGTGATTTCGATGCTGCGCAGGGTGTTCTCTACGCCCGCAATACGGATGCTTTTCACCACTGCCTGCATTTTTTCTTCCACCGGCAACAGTTGCAATGTCCAGTGTGCCGCTGTGCCCTCCAGGCTCAGCTTGTAATGACGCTCCAGTGCACGTCGCTCTCCTGCCAGCGTGCCGCGGATGCTGTCGATGAAAGCGGCCAGTTCCGGGTAATCCTGCAATTGCAAGCGGTGTTTCTGACGGCCACGTTCGATCAGCAGTGTGTCGCCATCCACGGTCATGGATTCAGGTTTGGGCTTGAGCGTGCGTTTTTCCAGATGGTCGGGTGCGGTGTAGAGCAACTCGCCGGAGGATTCCACCGGCTTGTCGAGCATGGCAATGGATTTTTTCTCGACAAAACTGGCATGATCGGTGCGGATTTGCGCAAGGCTTAGCATGAGCTGGTCAATATCCCATTCGGCGGCATAACTGATGCCAGGCGCCAGCATCAGGGCAATGAGTATACCGCGCAGGGAAACCGGTAGATACATGCGAGGAAAGTTCATCATCACTTGTGAGGATGCCAGAAATCAAAAAAATTAAACCAGTTGTAGGGCGTCTGACGGCAGTATTGCTCCAGCAGTTCTGCATAGCGTTTAAGCGCCGCCTGTATGGCAGCATCGCGTCCGCCTTGTGCAACAGTGGAAAAATCCGCCAGATGATCGAAATGGATGGCGTAACGGTTGCCGCCCAGATAGAGCCCGCTCATGAATATTACGGGACGCCGCAGCAAGGCGGCCATGCGGAACGGTCCGACGGGCAGGCGGGCTTCGTCACCCAGAATTTGCACGGGGTACAGCGTATCTTTGCCGGGCGTGCGATCGGCCAGCATGCCGACAACGCAGCCGTCATCCAGTCGTTCCTGCACCCGGAGCATGGAATCGATGTGCCCCAGACCGATGATGTCCTGTACCGATTCGGGATTGACGGCGGCCAGCATGGCATTGATCTTTTGTGCGTTATCTTCATGCATCAGCATGGCGACACGCAAATCAGTGTGTTTTTTGCCCATCGCGCGGATCACTTCAAAACTGCCCAGATGCGCACCCATCAGGAACAGGCCATTGCCCTCGGCAAGCAGTCGGTCCAGCATGTCCTCGCCATGCACTTCAAAATCGAACAAGTCGAAGCGGCGGTTGATCAGATAGATGCGGTCATGGATGGTGGCGGCAAAGGTAAAAAAATGCCGGTAAAGATCGCACCACCGGACAGGACGGCCCAGGGCGCGTCCGAGATAAGCGCGGGATGCGCGACGGCTGTCCGGCGCAAACAGCAAAAAGTAGACCGTAATCAGGTGCAGCACGCTACGCGCTGCCTGACGCCCCAGTCGCAGTGAAATCCACGTCATGACACGCAACATGAGCATATTGCTGCGTTCCGGGGTCTGTGCCCAGGTGGGTTGGCTGGTCTGCGCTGTCATACGATTATTTTAGGCACGATACTGCCGCTGGCAATTTTACGACTACCCGATGTGATGTCGAAACGTATCGTACCGCTATCCGAGCGGGAATGCACAATCGTAAGTTCGCAGCCCGGGCCCGCCGGGCTTGTAAATTTGACCGAACTGATCTCATACCCGTCCAGTTTGCAGGCGTCGGCAATGATTTGCACCGCGGTGTCCAGCAACACGACACCGGGCAGAATGGGCGTGCCCGGAAAATGCCCTGCAAAGGCGGGGTGGTCTGCGGGGACAGTCCAGGTGTGATTCATGTGCGAGCCTGAAATAATGCCTGCAGCGCTGCGCGGGGCAGTTTTCCCGTGCTGTTGCGGGGCAGCGCATCGACAAACAGCAAAGGGCGCGGCAGGAAAACAGGGTCCAGATGTTCGCGCAGTGCCGCCAGCAGGGTCGATGCC